>NZ_JBARGP010000399.1:0-2953 GCF_049798375.1 Bradyrhizobium sp. | reverse complement strand
ATCTGCATCTGGCGCGGACGGTTTGCCGGCGGGCTGAACGGATCATTGCGGAACTCGCGGGCCGGCCCGAAGAGACCGTTAACGGTGCCGCACTTCGTTATATGAACCGGCTGTCTGATTTCCTGTTCGTCGCCAGCCGGGCGGCGAATGGAAACGGCGCCGGGGACGTGCTCTGGGTCCCGGGTCAGAACCGTTAACGGACGGGCCGGTGCGGTAGATTCAGGCCTTGATCAGTTCCTGCTTGAGATGATCGGAACTTCAAATCCAAAGCCGCACTGGAATCAAAGGTTTGCCGATGCTCTCGAATTCCGTGGTCCGCAACGGCGGTGGCGCGGTATGATGCGGGCTTCGGAATTGGAGCAAGAGGGCTATTTTTCCCCGGTCGCGCGTTGACCGGGGTGGATGGGGGCTTTAGGTTCCGCGCCCGAACAGGTCAAACCCCCCAAGTATACGCGAAAGAGGATCGATGAAGGTTCTGGTGCCGGTGAAACGGGTGGTGGATTACAACGTCAAGGTCCGCGTCAAGAGCGACGGATCGGGCGTTGAACTCGCCAACGTCAAGATGTCGATGAATCCGTTCGACGAGATTGCGGTCGAGGAAGCGTTGCGGCTGAAGGAGGCCGGCAAGGCGACCGAGGTCGTCGTGGTGTCGATCGGGCCGGCGCAGGCCTCGGAGACCATCCGCACCGCGCTCGCGATGGGCGCCGATCGCGGCATCCTGGTGAAAGCTGACGGGATCGTGGAACCGCTGGCGGTCGCGAAGATCCTGAAGACCGTCGCCGACGAGGAGAAGCCCGGCCTGATCATCCTGGGCAAGCAGGCGATCGACGACGACTCGAACCAGACCGGCCAAATGCTGGCCGCGCTGCTCGGCTGGGCGCAGGCGACCTTCGCCTCCAAGCTCGAAGTCGAAGGCACCGACTTCAAGGTGACGCGCGAGGTCGATGGCGGCCTGCAGACCATCAAGCTGAAGGGACCCGCAATCGTCACCACCGATCTGCGTCTCAACGAGCCGCGCTACGCGTCGCTGCCCAACATCATGAAGGCGAAGAAGAAGCCGATCGCGGAGAAGACCGCCGCGGATACCGGCGTCGATCTCACCCCGCGTCTCGAGATCGTCAAGACCGCGGAACCGGCCGGTCGCCAGGCCGGCGTCAAGGTCAAGGACGTCGCCGAGCTCGTCGCCAAACTCAAGACCGAAGCCGGGGTGCTCTGAAGATGACCACGCTGTTGATCGCTGAACACGACCACGAGGTTCTCAAGGACTCCACCAACAAGGCGCTGACGGCAGCTAGCCAGCTGGGCGGCGACGTGCATGTGCTGGTCGCCGGCGGCGGGCAGGGCACCACGCAAGCGGCCGAGGCGGCCGCGAAGCTCGATGGCGTCAAGAAGGTGCTGGTCGCCGAGGGCGAGCCCTATGCGCACGACCTCGCCGAGCCGCTTGCCGCGCTCGTGGTCTCGCTGGCCAAGGACTATGATGCGATCGTCGCACCCGCGACCTCGCGCTTCAAGAACGTGATGCCGCGGGTCGCGGCCCTGCTCGACGTCATGCAGGTGTCCGAGATCATCAAGGTGGTGGCGCCTGATACGTTCGAGCGGCCGATCTATGCCGGCAACGCGATCCAGACCGTGAAGTCGAAGGACGCCAAGAAGGTGATCACGGTGCGGACCTCGACCTTCGCCGCGGCAGGTGCCGGTGGCAGTGCTCCGGTCGAGAGCGTCGCGGCTGCGGCCGATCCGGCGCTGTCGAGCTTCGTCGGTGAAGAGGTCGCCAAGAGCGATCGGCCCGAGCTGACCTCGGCCAAGATCATCGTCTCCGGCGGCCGCGCCATGCAGAGCCGCGAGAACTTCGCCAAATATATCGAGCCGCTGGCCGACAAGCTCGGCGCCGGCGTCGGCGCATCGCGCGCTGCGGTCGATGCCGGCTATGCGCCAAACGACTGGCAGGTCGGACAGACCGGCAAGGTGGTGGCGCCGGAGCTCTATGTCGCGGTCGGCATTTCCGGCGCGATCCAGCATCTTGCCGGCATGAAGGACTCCAAGGTGATCGTCGCGATCAACAAGGACGAGGATGCGCCGATCTTCCAGGTTGCAGACTACGGCCTGGTCGCGGATCTCTACCAGGCGGTTCCGGAGCTGACCGAGGCGCTCGGCAAGCTCGGCAAATAATGTGATCGACACCGGCCGGGAGGGGCGATCCTGGCCGGTGTTTTCGAGTTTAAGTGAACGGCATGGAGAGGCGCGATATGCGCGCCATCCCGGTGGATAAGCAAAATGGCTCAGATCAACAAGATCGGCGTGATCGGCTCCGGGCAGATGGGCAACGGCATCGCGCATGTCGCGGCGCTCGCCGGGCTCGACGTCGTGCTCAACGATGTCACCGCCGATCGTCTGAAATCAGGCATGGCGACCATCAACGGCAACCTGTCACGACAGGTCGCCAAGAACATCATCACCGAGGAGTCCCGCAACGAGGCGCTGGGTCACATCGGATTGACCGAAACCCTCGATGGTCTCGCCGACTGCGATCTCGTGATCGAGACCGCGACCGAGAAGGAAGAGGTCAAGCGCAAGATCTTCCACGACCTCTGCGCGGTCCTGAAGCCGGAGGCGCTGATCGCCTCCAACACGTCGTCGATCTCGATTACCCGGCTTGCAGCCAGCACCGATCGCCCGGAGCGCTTCATCGGCATTCATTTCATGAATCCGGTGCCCCTGATGGAGTTAGTGGAGCTGATCCGCGGCATCGCCACTGACGATGCGACGTTCGAAGCGTCCAAGGAGTTCGTCAACCGGCTCGGCAAGCAGGTCGCCGTCTCGGAGGATTTCCCGGCCTTCATCGTCAACCGCATCCTGCTGCCGATGATCAACGAAGCGATCTACACCCTTTATGAGGGCGTCGGAAACGTCGAGGCGATCGACGCGGCGATGAAGCTCGGCGCCCATCATCCGA
>NZ_JBARGP010000398.1:0-5456 GCF_049798375.1 Bradyrhizobium sp. | reverse complement strand
ACACCATCGCAACCGGCAAGACCGCGCCATCGGCGCTGGTCCAGGTCGCGCCGGTTGCGCCGGTGCTCGCGATCTCGATCGCGTCCAACGACCGCAAGGACGACGTCAAGCTCGGCCAGGCGCTGCTGCGGCTGAATGAGGAAGATCCCTCGCTGACCATGGTGCAGAACCAGCGCACCCACGACACCGTGTTATGGGGACAAGGGGAAATGCACCTGCGCGTGGCGCAGGAACGCTTGCGTGACCGCTTCGGCGTCAGCGTCAAATCGCACACGCCCGCGATCGGCTATCAGGAGACCATCCGCAAACCGGTCACCCAGCGCGGGCGGCACAAGAAGCAGTCCGGCGGCCACGGCCAGTTCGGTGACGTGGTGCTCGATATCAAGCCGCTGCCGCGTGGCGAAGGTTTTCGGTTCGAGGAGAAGGTGGTCGGGGGCGCGGTGCCGCGCAACTACATCGGTGCGGTGGAGGAGGGCGTAATCGACGGGCTCACGCGCGGGCCGCTCGGCTTTCCGGTGATCGATCTCCTGGTCACGCTGACGGATGGCTCCTATCACAGCGTCGACTCCTCCGACCTCGCCTTCCGCACGGCGGCGCGGGCCGGCCTCAGCGAGGCGCTGCCGCAGTGCCAGCCGGTGCTGCTGGAGCCGATCCACACCGTCGAGATCGTCTGCCCGACTGAGGCAACCGCCAAGATCAACGCGATCCTGTCGGCGCGGCGCGGCCAGATCCTGGGCTTCGACACCCGCGACGGCTGGGACGGCTGGGACTGCGTGCGGGCGATGATGCCGGAAGCGGAGATCGGCGAACTCATCGTCGAGCTGCGCTCGGCCACCGCAGGCGCGGGCAGCTTCACGCGGAAGTTCGACCACATGGCCGAGGTCACCGGCCGCGCAGCCGATCACATCATCGCCTCGCATCGCGACGCAGCGTAGGGCATGATCGGGAACAGTTGAAGCCGGCTTTGTCTCGCGACCAACGCCAAAGGCGTTTGCGCGGGATCATGCTCAACAACAAGATGAGATCGTGATGCGATCCTCGGTAATCACATCATGATCTAACGGGTACAGGCAACCTCGCCTCATGCAAAGCCCGGCTCTTCCTGGTGCGGAGCCATCGCATCCTGGGGCCCGCCATTGGCGGGCCTCTCCCTGACGATGCTTCTGCCTGCGCGGCTTTGGCTTCGGCGACGAGCCGCTACCTCTGAAAGTCGTGGGAGAGACACGCTGCTCGGCGTAGGCGCTTGATCGCCGCAGGCCGGGTAAGCCGCCCACAGCCCTGCTGTCAGATAGATCTTCCCTCGCTGCGTTGGTAAGCGCCCCGCCCGGACACCATGCAATTGGGGGGATCACTTGCCTTGCCGTATGTCTACGGATGATGTATTTTATATCATTGTCTTTATCTGAAACATCAATTATGGTGCATCTTACGTGAGGCCAGAGTGATCACGTCGTTCCAAATGCGGGCTGCGCGAGCGTTGCTCGGGATAGATCAGAAAACCTTGGCCGAACTGGCCGGCGTGTCCTTGCCGACCATCCAGCGGATGGAAGCCTCGACGGGCAACGTCCGCGGTGTCGTCGACACGCTGATCAAGGTCGTCGATGCGCTCAATCGTGCGGGCGTGGATCTGATTGGCGAACACGCGCGCAGCGACAATGGCGGGCGCGGGGTTCGCCTGAGAGAGCCAGGGCCGCCCCGCCGTTTGGGCCGTCAAATTGAAGCTGAGCGCGATGGCGCATCCTAGCCTCATCGCGCCGCACGGTGGAGCGAGCGCGTTTCGCCGTGCTGACGCATCGTTGCGCTGGGCAGACCAGCCGGACGATGCGAAGGGAGCATTGTGGGCATGGATATCCGCACGCCCGTGAGCCGGCCCGGTGTCGGCGAACGTCATCCGAGTTTCGCTGAACTCTATTCGCCAAAGCTGCTTACCGTGCTGCGCGAGGGCTACGGTCTTGCCGACCTCCGCGCAGATACGATCTCCGGCCTGACGGTCGCGATCGTCGCGCTGCCCTTGTCGATGGCGATTGCGATCGCCTCCGGCGTCCCCCCTGGGCGTGGACTCTATACCGCCGTGATCGGCGGCTTCCTGGTGTCGCTGCTTGGCGGCAGCCGTTTCCAGATCGGCGGCCCGGCCGGCGCCTTCATCGTGCTGGTGGCGCTCTGCGTTGACCGCCAGGGCGTCGACGGCCTGATTCTCGCAACAATGCTCTCGGGCGTGATGCTGGTGATCGCGGGCTATTTGCGGCTCGGCACCTACATCAAATTCATTCCCTACCCGGTGACGGTCGGCTTCACTGCCGGCATTGCCGTGATCATCTTCGCAAGCCAGCTGAAGGATCTGTTCGGTATCACGCTCGCAGGCAAGGAGCCCGGCGAATTGATCCCGAAGCTGGTTGCGCTCGCGCACGGCGCGCCTACCGCCAACGTCGCTGCGGTTCTGCTCGCCGCCGCTTCGATCCTGATCATCGTCACCTTCAAACGATTGCGGCCGACTTGGCCCGGCATCCTGATCGCGGTCGCGATTGCGGCGCTTCTCACTTGGGCCTTCAACCTGCCCGTTGAGACCATCGGCACCCGCTTCGGCGGCATCCCGCGTGAACTGCCGTTTCCGGCATTGCCCGCGTTCTCTCTTGCCAAGGTGCAGGCTGTGTTCCCGGACGCGATCGCGTTCGCGTTGCTGGGCTCCATCGAGTCCTTGCTGTCAGCCGTCGTCGCCGACGGGATGACCGGCCGCCGACATCGTTCGAATTGCGAGCTGGTGGCGCAGGGTTTTGCCAATATCGGCTCGGCGCTGTTCGGTGGCATCTGCGTCACCGGCACCATCGCGCGCACCGCGACCAATGTGCGGGCCGGCGCGCGCGGACCGGTCTCCGGCATGCTGCATTCGATGTTCCTGTTATTGTTCATGCTGGTCGCCGCGCCTCTCGCGAGCTTCATCCCGCTCTCCGCGCTTGCCGCCGTGCTCGTGGTGGTAGCCTGGAACATGGCGGAGAAGCACGAGTTCATGACCTTGATCCGGGCTTCCTGGGGCGATGCCGTCGTGCTGCTCGCGACGTTCCTGCTCACGATCTTCCGCGATCTCACCGAGGGCATCCTGGTCGGCTTTGCGCTCGGCGCGGTCATCTTCATCCACCGTATGGCGCAGATGACCGCAGTCGAGGACGGCGCTCCGCTTGTCAGTGAAGACCGGTCGGACTTCGGTGATCCCGCCCGCGTGCCTTATGATGCCAGGCTCAGTGCAGACAAGGACGTGCTGGTCTACCGCATCACCGGTGCCTTCTTCTTCGGCGCTGCCGCGGCTGTCGGCTCCGTGCTCGATTCGATCGCGGAGCGTCGCAAGGCCTTCGTGGTCGACCTGTCCGCCGTGCCGTTCCTGGACTCGACCGCGGCGAATGCCATGGGCCGCGTCGCCGCCAAGGCGAAGCGGCAGCACATCAGGCTGTTCATCACCGGCGCCTCACCGATGGTGCGCCGCGAACTGCTGACCCATGGCGTGCGACCGCCGCTGGTCCGCTACCGCGAGACCATTGAACGCGCGATCGCCGACATCAAGAGCCATGCATCATCGGAACTCGCCGTGGATGCGCTGGAGACGAGCTGAGCCCGTCGTGGACGTCCACCTTCCCCTTGGGGCCGCCTTGGCCGAGACTTGAACCGACGCCATCATCCAGCGTTGGTTCGCCTATGCTCGATTCGCGCCGCAACATCCTGCTCGCCTGTGCGCTGAGCGCGCTCGCCGGTTACGTCGACGGCATCGGCTTCCTGCATCTCGGCGGCTTGTTCGTCTCGTTCATGAGCGGCAACTCGACGCGTATGGGCGTCAGCCTCGCCGAGGGCGACTGGCAGCCGGCGGCCCAGGCGTTTGGTCTGATCGTGCTGTTCGTGGTGGGCGCCGCGATCGGCAGCCTGATCGTGCGCAGCCGCAGCCGTTATTGTCAGTGCTGGATCCTGCTCGTCGAGGCGGCGCTACTGGCGGCAGCCGGGCTTTGCCATGTCCGTGGCTTTCCGCAAGCCGCCATCGCCGCGATCGTCCTGGCCATGGGCCTGGAAAACGCGGTGTTCCAGATCGAGGGCAGTGGCGGTCTCGGCCTCACTTACGTCACCGGCGCGCTGGTCAAGATCGGGCAGCTGATGGCGGTCGCGCTGACCGGCGGCCCACGCTTCGGCTGGGTGCCGAACCTGTTGCTCTGGGCGGCGCTGGTGACCGGCTCGGTCATCGGCGCGGGCGTTTATCTGCGGATCAATCTGGCGGCGATCTGGTTCGCCGCGGCGGTGGCCTTCGCGCTGGGCGCGATGCTGGCCATGGGGGCGCGGGCACGCAAGGATTGACTCCATGGCCGGCGTGGCCGATGTCACCGCCATGAGTGCCGCCTCCAAAGCTCCCGCCGCCTGCCTGATCGGCTGGCCCGCCGCCCATTCGCGCTCGCCGCTGATCCATCACCATTGGCTGCACACGCTCGGCATCGTCGGCGGCTATGTGATCGAGGCGGTGCCGCCGGAGGATCTCGCGGCGTTCATCGGCTATCTCGGCGGCCGCGGCTTCGTCGGCGCCAATGTCACGATCCCGCACAAGGAGCGGGTCCTGGAGCTTGCCGCGCCGGACGCGCGGGCACGCGCGATCGGCGCCGCCAACACGCTCTGGTTCGAGGGCGACGTGCTGCGGGCGACCAACACCGACGTCGAGGGCTTCATCAACCATCTCGATGCCTCGGCGAACGGATGGGAGCGCGCTGAGGAGGTGGTGGTGCTCGGCTCGGGCGGCTCGGCGCGCGCGGTGGTGTTCGGGCTTTTGGAGCGCGGCATCAAGCGCATTCATGTCGTCAACCGTACAGCGGCGCGGGCGCAAGCGTTGGCGGATCAGTTCGGCGCGCGGGTGCAGCCGGCCGGCTGGGACCATGTCGCGACGCTGCTGCCCCGTGCAGGCCTCCTCGTCAACACCACCTCGCTCGGCATGCATGGCCAGCCACGGCTGCAACTGGATATTAGCGTCTTGCCTTCCTCCGCCGTGGTTGCCGATCTCGTCTATGTGCCGCTCGAGACGGCGCTGCTCGCTGCGGCGCGGGCACGCGGCCTGCGCGTGGCCGATGGCCTTGGCATGCTGCTGCACCAGGCGGTGCGCGGTTTCGAGCTGTGGTTCGGCACGCGCCCGCAAGTGACGGCAGAGCTGCGGGCGCTGGTCGAGGCCGATCTCACAAAGGCTTGAACGGGGAATAGGCGAGGTGGGCGAGCGTCCTACTCTGCGTACCCCGCCTCGAAGGCCGCGCTCGCGACGGCCAGGCGCCGGGCCGGCATGGCCGGTCCGCAGTTTCCGGGAGTTATCCGATGCCTACTGGTTTTTCCTTCATCCGCCCGACCCTCGCCGTCGTGATGGTCGCGGCAACCTCCGTCTTTGCGCTGGCGCAGAAGGCGCCGGTGCCGACGCGCGTGCGCGGCGCCATCGAGAGCATCGACGGCGA
>NZ_JBARGP010000397.1:0-3956 GCF_049798375.1 Bradyrhizobium sp. | reverse complement strand
ATCCCGACGCCATTGCCGCGAGCTATTGGAGCGTGCTGCAGCAGCCGCGCAGCGCCTGGAGCTGGGAGATGGAAGTGCGGCCCTGGGTGGAGACGTTCTGAGCGGCCCATTTCGATGTCATCGCCCGGCCTCGACCGGGCGATCCAGTATTCCAGAGATGGCGGTACTTGAATCGATAAGTCGCGGCGTACTGGATGGCCCGCCTGCGCGGGCATGACGCCGAGGTAGATTTTAGCTGCCAGCGATCTACGGATAAAGATCATCCCAGTTCGGATTCTTCTCCTCGATCAACCTGATCTTCCACGCCCGATTCCACTTCTTCAGCCGTTTCTCGCGCCGTATCGCATTCTAGGGATCATCGAACTGCTCGAAGTACACGAGCCGCGCCACGTCAAATTTCTCCGTGAAGCTTTCGATTAATTTCGATTTGTGTTCCGCTACTCTGCGGATCAGATCATTGGTTACGCCAATGTAAAGCGTGCCGCCGATGCGGCTGGCGAGAATATAGACGTAGAAGCTGCGTGCGCTCATCCACGGCCTCTGGGATACTGGATTGTCCGCCTTCGCAGACGATGACAGGGTAATTGGCGAGATAGTCAGCTTCTATCGCTACAGGTCCCTCACTCACCCGCCTGTATCCGTCCCGTCAGCGGGAATAAATTGGGCGTCGCGCCCGGCGCCGCGACGATGCGTGGCGCTTCGGCCTGCGAATCCTGCTTGCCGAAATCGAGCTCCTCGATGCGGCCCGCGCGCTTCTCAATCTTGTCGGCGGAAATAAGAATCAGCCTGACATCCTCGTTGACATCGCCGAAGTGCTTCTGCAGCTTCAGCACGCGCTCGCGCAGGCGGCCGAGGTCGTCGCCGAGATTGATCACCTCGTTCCGGATCTGGTCGGCGGCGTCGCGGATGCGGGCGTCCTTCATGATCTGCTGCATCACCTGGATCGCCAGCATCAGCAGCGACGGCGACACCAGCACCACGCGGGCGCGGTAGGCCTTCTGGATTACATCGTCGAAGCCGTCGTGAATCTCGGCATAAACCGATTCCGACGGCACGAACATCAGCGCCGTATCCTGGGTCTCGCCGGCAAGCAGATATTTCTCCGCGATGTCGTTGACGTGCTTGAGCACGTCGGTGCGCAGTCGCTGCGCGGCCTGGCGCTTCTCCTCGTCCGAGCGCGCATCGTGCAGCGCGGTCATCGCCTCCAGCGGGAACTTGGCGTCGATGCACAGCGGCCGCGCATCGGGCAGGAATACTACGCAGTCCGGCCGCTTGCCGGTCGAGAGCGTGTGCTGGAATTCGTAGGAGCCCTTCGGCAGCCCGTCCTGGACGATCGCCTCCATCCGCGCCTGGCCGAAGGCGCCGCGCGACTGCTTGTTGGCGAGCACGTCGCGCAGGGTCGTGACCTGCGTCGTCAGGTCGGTGAGATTCTTGTGCGCATTGTCGATGATGCCGAGCCGCTCATGCAGCGCATGCAGCGACTGCATGGTGTGGCGCGTGCTACTCTCCATCGACTGGCCGACCCGCTGCGTCACCGTGTCCAGTCGCTCATTGACGCTGCGCGACAGCTCCGCCTGGCGCCCTGCCAGTGCCTGGGCCATCGCATCCATTCGGCCGGAGGCCTGGTGCTGCACCCGCATCATCTCGCCGAGCCGCTGTTCCAGCTCTGCGGCGCGCGCCGCCTGCGTCGTCGCGTGTTCGGCGCCGCGCCGGCCCGCGCGTGTCATCGCGACCGCGATGGCCAGCAAGAGCAGCAGCACCAGCACGCCGAAGCCGATCAGGACATCGACGGTGCGGATCGGCAGGCCGCCGATCATGAAGACGATCTGGTTCACGGACTGATTCGCGGGGCTCATGCCCCCATCTCTAGCCGATTCGGGAAGCGCCGCGAACGAAGAGAGAACATTTATGGTTAACAGGAGGTAAGGATTTATGGTTAACGATGGCTTGAGATTCATGGTTAGCGATGTCTTAACGGCGTGAACCGCAGATTGACCACATCTGCTTCCACGCTTAAATCGCCGGCATGGCCCTCAAAGATATCATCATCCTGCCGGACACGCAGTTGCGGCTTGTGTCCAAGCCGGTCGAGACGGTGACGCCGGAGGTCCGGCAGCTCGTCGACGACATGTTCCAGACCATGTACGACGCGCCCGGCATCGGGCTCGCGGCGATCCAGGTCGCGCAGCCGCTGCGGCTGATCACCATGGATCTCGCCAAGCGCGACGAGAACGGCGACACCAATCCGCAGCCGCGCGTCTTCATCAATCCGGAGATCATCGCCAAGTCGGACGAGCTGTCGGTCTATGAGGAGGGCTGTCTCTCGATTCCAGAATATTACGAGGAGGTCGAGCGGCCGGCCAAGGTGCGCGTGCGCTTCCTGGATATCAACGGCAAGGTGCATGAGGAGGAGGCCGAGGGCCTCTATGCCACCTGCATCCAGCACGAGATCGACCATCTCAACGGCGTGCTGTTCATCGACTATCTGTCGAAGCTGAAGCGCGACCGCGTCATGAAGAAGTTTTCCAAGGCCGCCAAGCGCGCGGCTGAATAGCCACACCGTCATTCCGGGGCGATGCGCCAGCATCGAGCCCGGAATCTCGAGATTCCCCGATGCGCAATTGCGCATCTGCGGTCTGATCCCTCGGATCATCCCGGAATGACGAGGAGCCTGATGCCGCTTCGCCTGATCTTCATGGGCACGCCCGATTTCGCGGTGCCGACATTGTCCGCGCTGGCCGACCACGGCCATGAGATCGCGGCGGTCTATACCCGTGCGCCGAAGCCCGGTGGCCGCGGTATGAAGCTGCAGCCGACGCCGGTCGAGCAGGAGGCGCGGCGGCGCGGCTTTCCGGTGCTGACGCCGAAGACGTTGCGGACCGACGAGGCGCTGGCCGAGTTCCGCGCGCACGATGCCGATGCCGCCGTCGTCGTCGCCTATGGCATGATCCTGCCGCAGGCCATTCTCGATGCGCCAAAACTCGGCTGCTACAATCTCCATGCCTCGCTGCTGCCGCGCTGGCGCGGTGCCGCGCCGATCAACCGTGCCATCATGGCCGGCGATGCCGAGAGCGGCGTCATGGTCATGAAGATGGACGTCGGGCTCGACACCGGCGACGTCGCGATGGCCGAGCGGCTTCCGATCACGGATGCGATGACCGCGGCCGATTTGCACGACGGGTTGTCGCCGCTAGGCGCCGACCTGATGGTGCGCGCCATGGCAGCGCTGGAGGGCGGTGGCCTCGTTTTGCACAAGCAGGCCGAGGACGGCGTCACCTACGCGGCCAAGATCGAGAAGGCCGAGGCGCGGATCGACTGGACCAAACCAGCGCATGCCGTGCTGCGCCACATCCATGGCCTGTCGCCATTTCCCGGCGCCTGGAGCGAGGTGGACGTCGACGGCGAAGCTGTGCGGGTGAAGATCCTGCGCTGTGCTCTGGCTGACGGCGCGGGCGCCGCGGGCGCGGTGCTCGACGATCGGCTCTCCATTGCCTGCGGCGAGGGTGCGATCCGTATCATCGAACTCCAGCGCGCCGGCAAGGCGCCGATGCTGGCCGCGGACTTCTTGCGCGGCACGCCGTTGAAGCCGGGCGCCGCATTTTCTTGAGGGCTGTCATACCCTGCGCAGGCGGGGTATCCAGTACGCCATGGCCGTCGCGGCCGAGCCCAGAGGCCGCGGAGTACTGGATCGTCCGCCTTCGCGGACGATGACGTTCTTGGATTGAAATGCCCCGCTACAAGCTCATCATCGAATATGACGGCGCCCCGTTCTTCGGCTGGCAGTTGCAGCCGAGCCTGCCGTCGGTGCAGGGCGCGCTGCAGGCCGCGGTGCAGGCGACATGCGGGGTGCCGACCCGGGTGCACGGCTCCGGTCGCACCGACGCCGGCGTCCATGCCATTGGCCAGGTCGCGCATTGCGATATCGAGAAGCCGTTCCGGCCCGACCGCCTGCGCGA
>NZ_JBARGP010000396.1:0-5776 GCF_049798375.1 Bradyrhizobium sp. | reverse complement strand
GCCTCGGGCCTGGTAAGCGCTACGTTGCAGATCAGCGCTGCAGTAAGCGTCGCCTTGTTCGGCGGTCTATTCATCGCGATCGCGCCTGATGGTGCAAGCGCTCAGGACGTGCAGCTGGGCTTTGCGGTGGCTTCATTGGCCATAGGCGCGTCACTGGCACTGGCAGCCGGACTAAGTTGGAGACTCCGGGAATCATGAAGAATCAAGATCGATACGAAATTATCCAAACATAGAAATTCTTGCCATGAACAGTTCCACCTTTCCTCTCGCCGGCAAGCGCGCGCTTGTGACCGGTGCAGCACGTGGCATCGGCGCGGCCATCGCACTGAAGCTGGCCGAAGACGGCGCCGACGTCGCGATCACCTATGAGAAATCGGCCGCAAAGGCCGAGGCGCTCGCCGCTGAAATCCGCGCCCTGGGCCGCACGGCCGTCGCCATCCAGGCCGACGCCGGCAGCCCGGACGCCACGCAGACCGCGGTCGAACAGGCCGTCGCCGACCTTGGCGGGTTGGACATCCTGGTGAACAACGCTGGTGTCCTCATCGCCGGCCCCTTCTCCGAGCAGTCGCTGGAGGAGATGAATCTGCAGTTGAACGTCAATGTGCGCGGCGTCTTCGTGGCGACCCAGGCTGCGTTGAAGCACCTCCCGAACGGCGGCCGCATCATCACTATCGGCAGCAACGCAGGCCTGTCTGTCCCGTTTCCTGGCATAGCCGTCTATTCGGCCACCAAATCGGCGATGGAGAGCTTCACCCGCGGTCTTGCGCGTGAAGTGGGTCCTCGTGACATCACCGTCAATCTGGTGCGCCCCGGCCCGATCGACACCGACATGAATCCCGCCGACGGCCCGCTCGCGCCTTCCATTCTTCCGAACCTGGGAATTGCCCGCTATGGCACGACCTGGGAGGTTGCCGAGGCGGTCGCCTTCCTTGCCGGACCTGGTGCCGCTTATGTGACCGGTTCGGGCATTCTCGTCGATGGCGGCATCAGCGCCTGAGTGGATGTCCTGAGAGGACAACTGACCTCCCCGGGCGTTGCACCCACGGCAAATCCATCAGATCGACCAGCACGGCCCTCCCCCTACAACGATGGCGGGCCGGGCGACGTTGCCCTTATGACGGTAATGGAGAGAGAAAGGCATATGACAAAGATGATCGTGGTCTGCACCGGCGACGCCAACACGAAGTTCGATCGGGATTACTACGCGAATGATCACTTCAACCTGGCGCGGTCATGCTGGGAAGAGTACGGGATGCAATCTGCGGAGGCGTTTTTTCCGTACGCTGAAGCCGATGGCTGGAAATCCATTGGCGTCTACACCTTTTCCTCGGAACAAGGCGTCCATGACGCGCTGGCGAGCGCTAAAACACAGCAAGTCATGGACGATGTGAAGAACTTCACCGACGCGCAAGTCGTGTTGCGGAGCCTGTTCACGGCGTTCTGAGCGGCATCGCAGCGTCAATGTTTTTGGATTCACCTCGCGCAATAGCTACTTGTTCAATTTCTCAGCCTCGCTCGGCTCCTCTCTGGGCTTGTAGCGCGGCGTGGGCTGTGGCAGCAGAAAGAAGGCGACGCACAGCAGTGCAATGGCGACTCCGATGCGCGACGCCGCGATGACGACGGGAATTGCAGCGATCTGGAGCAGCGTCGCGACTCCGTAGCGACGTGTCATCTGCTGGAGGAAATCGGGCGCGAGCCGTTCGTCCATCAGCCGGCGGCCTGGCATTGCGTAGAACCACTTCGCCATCCACGTGCAGGCGGTCAGGGCAAGACCGGCAACAAGGGTCACTGACGCGGCGGGCTCGAAGCCCGTGCCGAGGTGGAAGCACCAGACGCGGATTGGATAAGGAATGACGACGATCGCCAGCAGGAACAGGAGGTTGATCACGCCGAACCAGTGATCACTCTTGGCGTAAATGCGACCCGAATAATGGTGTTGCAGCCAGTACGCCCCAATCACGACGTAGCAGAGAATGAGCGCGAGAAATTCGCGCCACTGCTCCGCCATGGCGCGCGCCAGGTCGCTGTAGTCATGCGTGCCTTCGGGAGATCCGGGGACCTTGATCTCGACGATCAGCAGGGTCAGCGCGATTGCGAAAACCGCGTCGCTGAACCCCTCGAAGCGGTCAAGTCCGCGCTCGGCACCATGCGTTTGCGCGTCGGCAGGTTGGTTTCGCCTATTACGTAACATCACGTGAGTCCTTTCGCGCAAGCCGGAGCTGCTCCTCCCGGCACAGCACGCACAATCCTCGTTGGACCGTCTGGATTACATCCCGCCATGGGAAGTTGCAGAGGAAGCGTTCGAATTGTCTGCGACCTAGTATGAGCGCTTTTGGCCGGTTGCCGAAGATCACCATGCAAGCGCCGCGCGTCCACGTGCCATCTGGGCTAGAACTTCCGGACCCGAGCCATTGCAGCTGGTCGAGCAGTCTCCGTTCTAAGGGTAGGTATCGGAGTGGAACGGTCATTCAGGGCCGTCGCCTGGAGGACAAATCATCGGCCTCTGCGGACGCTCAGATCGGTGATTTGGCGAGGAGGCTTACGCCTTGCAAGAATGACGTCTTTCGCCCACGAATTGCTCGCGAGCCAATCAGCTTGTCGTTCAACGGATCGAAACAACTGCTGCGGGTTCTTCATCAAGCCACGATAGCGCACCTTCAGATGCCACCGTGCGCGGCTATGAACATGGCGACGGCCGACCGGCAATAGGATTCGATTTCGTTGTCGTCCGCTGCTCTCACCGGATCGAAGCGTGCGACCATCAGAAGATCGGATCCTTTGAAAAGCGCGGCAAACAAGCGGGCCGACCGGAGAGGATCGGGCACGTTCAGAAGCGCCTTCGCGTGCAATTGACGCAACAGGGCCTCGATCTGGGCGATGACATGGGCGGGGCCAGCTTCGTAATGGAGCTTGCTTAACGAGTTTTGATTCGTCTTGTCGGCCATGACCATGGCCTCGACACTGCGAACATCTGATCTCAACAGCGTGCGAAGCAGTGATGATCCCACCGCCATGAGCTGATCTTCGACCGAACCGTCGACGCCTTCAAGAAGGACCTGAGGTGCAAACAGCTGATGGCAGCCGGCCGCGATGGCCGCGCTGAACAGCGCTTCCTTGTTCTCGAAGTGCCGATAGATGCTGAGCTTGGATATCTTCGCCCGCTGGGCGACCTTGTCCAACGTCGTCGCTTGAAAACCCAATTCCACAAACAGTTCGCTCGCTGCGTCAACGATCGTTTGGGCAAGCGCCTCATTGGCGGGCCGGCCACGTCGGGCCTGTTTATTTTCGGTCACGACAATTCCAGTACTTGACAGTATCTCAATTATTTAATTACGATACCACGCAGTATCTTGAATGTGCAAGCCAATGGGTCGCGTCCTCCGAAGAGGTTTTCCCAAAGGGCGCCCGGTGATATCGAAGCGGCAATGGCCCGCCGGTCCACAGTGATGGGCGACTTTCTCGTCGACGCCGAAGCCCTGCTCGCTGCCCATCTTGACCGCGGATCGCTGGACGATATTGCGCACCAGGCCCAGCCCCCTCCATCCACAACACGGAGCCCATCACCATGAATGACGTCATCATCATCGGCGGCAGCTTTGCCGGCCTCGCGGCCGCCCTGCAACTCGGCCGTGCCCGCCGCAACGTCACCGTTCTTGACACCGGCCGTCCGCGCAACCGCTTTGCTGGCCACTCCCATGGCCTCTTCGGCCACGATCACAAGCCGCCACTGGACATACTGCTCGAGGCGCGGCAGCAACTTGCGCGCTATCCAACGATCAGGCTGGTCAATGCCCGTGCCGAGAGCGTGTCTGGCGCCATCGACGATTTCTGCGTGGTCACTGATGATAGCGAAAGGCTAGGGGCGCGCCGTTTGATCCTGAGCTATGGCGTCGCCGACCAGATGCCTGATGTTCCGGGCTTTGCCGAAAGCTGGGGCACGTCCATCGTGCCCTGCCCCTACTGCGATGGCTTTGAAGTCGCCGGCCAGCATTGGGGCCTCGTTTGGTCCGGCCCGCAGTCGCACCAGTCTGTCAGGCTGTTCCATGATTGGACCGACAAGTTGACTGTATTCTCCGATGGTCACGACATTCCATCCGATATCCAGGCCGATCTGGCGCGCCGCAAGATACCTGTCGTCGATGGCCGTATCGTCGAGATCGCCCATCACGAGGGCCATATCGCCACCGTCAATCTCGATACAGGCCGCAATGTTGCGGTCGACGTCCTGTTCGCCCATCCGCGTAACAAGCCGTCCGCGATACTGCATGAATCACTAGGCCTCGCCACGTTGGATACGCCCCTCGGCATCGTTCTCAAGGTCGACGAGCGCCGCCAAACCAGCACGCCCGGCATCTACGCCGCCGGCGACCTCGCAACGCCCTTCTTGCCCTCGGTCACCCAGGCGTCATCGCAGGGCGCGATGGCGGGCATCTTCGCCCAGCAGTCGATGCTGGTTTAAGAGGAAGGTGCGCACCATGGTCCGCCAGAATGCCGGCCGGGCAGAATCGCTGAGAGCACTTGGTGCAGACCTCGCCAATCGCCGCCCACAATGTTGCGCGGTGCGTGACAGAGGTGTTGGCGAATCCCGGGTCTCACCTTGGAAAGGCTTACGAGCTGACCGGTCCCCGTGCGGAGACTCTTCGCGAGGTCGCCGAAGATTTCACAAGAGTCTTGGGGCGTCCAATCACCTACATGGACATCCCGTTGGAACCGTGGCTGGAGAGTTTGCGATCCATTGGCGCATCCGCACACGTGGTCGCGCACCTGGAGTCGATGGCACTGCGGCACCCAGTGACCAGGTAGCTGGAGGCGGGATCGCTGGAAACGATGCGCACTCTGGGATCGGATGGCTCAGCTAAGAACGAATCAGCACAAGGAGATGACATGGCAGAGCAAAATGCTTATCAGGTCGCCGACTGGAATGGTCAAAGCGGGGAGCGCTGGGTCGCCAACCAGGCCCGGCTCGACGCTATGGTGTCGGTGTTCGGCCAAGCCGCGATCGAAGCCGCCGCGCCCGTCACGGGCGAACGCGTGCTGGACGTCGGCTGCGGCGCGGGCGCGTCGAGTCTGGCACTGGCCGCTCGCGTCGGCCCGGAGGGCCAAGTGCTGGGCGTGGACATATCCGAACCGCTGATCGGCCGGGCGCGCGCGCTTGCGCCACAGGGTACGCCGGCCCTGTTCCAGGTGGCGGACGCCAGCAGCGCCGAGCTGCCCGAGGGTGCGTTCGACATTCTGTTCTCACGTTTCGGCGTGATGTTCTTCGACGATCCGACAGCGGCGTTCGCCCATATGCGACGCGCGCTGCGGCCGGGCGGCCGGGTCGCTTTCGTCTGCTGGCGCGGCGCGGCCGAGAACGCTTGGGTGCGCCTGCCGATGGGCGCGATCAAGGGCATCCTGCCGTCGAGCGCGCCGCCCGATCCCGAAGCGCCCGGCCCATTTTCGTTCGGCGACCGGGGGCGGGTGTCGGGCATCCTGACGGCAGCCGGCTTCACCGATATCGCCATCGCGCCCTTCGATGCTTCCGTCCCGTTTGGCGAGGGCGGGACGCGGGACGCTGCGATTGACGACGCGGTGAAGATGACGCTCGAGGTCGGCCCGCTGTCGCGCGTGCTCGCTGATCAGCCCGACGACATCCGCGCCCGCGCGTCGGCCGCGGTTCGTGCCGCCTTCGCGGGCCTCCCCGGTGAGCGGTCGGTGATGATCGACGGCGCGGCGTGGATCGTCACGGCACGCAATCCGGCAAGCTGACAGGGACTATCAGGGGAGACGCCCCTGC
>NZ_JBARGP010000395.1:0-7029 GCF_049798375.1 Bradyrhizobium sp. | reverse complement strand
GCGGTCGAGGCGTCGATCACCTTGGGCGCGGATTTGCCCATGCTGTCGATCAGCGCCACGGTCTCCTTGGCGGCGTCGTCCGGCAGACAGAGGATGACGAGGTCGACTTCCTCCATCAGCGCCTTCTTGGCGCCGGGGTCCTTACGCCTGTCCTCGGCGATGGACTTCACCGTGATGCCGCTCTGATGGCTCAGCCGCTCGGCAATGCCGAGGCCGGTGGTGCCCGAGCCGCCATCGACGAAAACGGAACGTGTCGCGGCGCCCTGGGCTTGTGCTTTGGCCTGGTCTTTCGGCTGCTTGGTCTCGATCAAGGTCATGACACCCTCCGGTCAAAGCTTATGAGCAGACATAGGCACCCGCGCCAATGATCGCGAGTGCTCGTGTGCGAAGCGAAGGCTTGCGGTGCGGTCTGACTTGAATGGCTGCGGCGTAGACATCGGAAAACTCCTGCTGGATGAAGGAGCCGCCTGATCGAATCGCGCTGCAAATGGAGAATGCCGCGGGATCGGATCCGGCGGCAGGGGCTGTGTGATCTAAACGCAGACAACCGCCCGTACCGCAAAAGTGCGGCGGCGGCGCATGGCGAGCAGAATGGTCGCGGCGTCGATCATCGGTGCAGGGCTATAGGGCCACGCGGTTCCTGCGTCAAGCATGAGCGCCGGCAGGCGAGCCTTAGACCGTGCGCCACAGCCATTCCGTGACGCGCGCAATCACGTCTCCGAACAACAGCAGCGCCGCGGCCCACACCAGCGCCGAGACGAAATTGGCGACCTGAAATCGCACATGCTCCATCTCGAAGATGCCGGCCGCCAGCGGCACCGAGGCCCGCAGAGGTCCGAAGAACCGGCCGATGAAGATGCTGGGTATGCCCCATTTGCGCACGAAGGCCTCGCCCCGCGGCAGCAGGTCCGGATAGCGCGACAGTGGCCACATGGCGGCGACCTGCTCCTTGTAGCGGTAGCCGAACCAGTAGGAGATCCAGTCGCCGAGCGCGGCGCCGAGGCCGCCGGCCAGCCAGATCGGCCAGAAGCTGATGCCGCTCGCCCCGATCAGCGCGCCGATCGCGACCAGCGCCCCCCAGGCCGGGATCAGCAGCGAGATGAAGGCCAGCGACTCACCAAATGCTAACAGGAACACAATCGGAGCGGCCCAGGCCTGGTGGTCGCGCACAAACTCGGCGACCGCGCGCCCAAAATCTTCCATCTCCCGATCGCCTTCCCGCCCCGCGGCCTAAGTCCTTGAACCGTTTATGGTTCGTACCGAAGTGACTGGTACGCCGGGGAACCGATCGACTTCAAGTCACAAAGCCCGGCCCGGCGCGTGAAAATGGCCGATGCGGTTCCTATCTGTTGGTGGGACGATCGCCCCCGACAGGCCCGGTCATTGTCTTGCGTCCATCCATGGCATAGTCAGGCCAACCGATTCGCCATCGCGCGGGCGCACCGCCCAGCGCTGGCAAGCTATCAAAATTGATGGGTAAGCCGTTGAAATCCGCAGCCAAAACGAAGCCCGGCGAGATGTTGGCGCAAGCCGCCAAGGCAGCCGTGAAGAGCAAAGCCCCGGCCAAAGCGACCGACAAGGCAGCCGGCGCCGAGGGCGAATATACCGCCCGCGACATCGAGGTCCTCGAGGGTCTGGAGCCGGTGCGTCGCCGCCCCGGCATGTATATCGGCGGCACCGACGAGAAGGCCCTGCATCATCTGTTCGCCGAGGTCATCGACAACTCGATGGACGAGGCGCTGGCCGGCCATGCCACCTTCATCGAGGTCGAGCTGGACGCCGAGGGCTTCCTGACCGTGACCGACAACGGCCGCGGCATTCCGGTCGATCCGCATCCGAAATTTCCGAAGAAGTCGGCGCTCGAGATCATCATGTGCACGCTGCACGCCGGCGGCAAGTTCGACTCCAAGGTTTATGAGACCTCGGGCGGCCTGCACGGCGTCGGCATCTCCGTAGTGAACGCGCTCTCGACCCGGCTCGAGGTCGAAGTCGCGCGCAACCAGAAGCTCTATCGCATGATCTTCGAGCGCGGCCATCCGAAGGGCAAGCTCGAGGAAGTCGGCAAGGTCAACAACCGCCGCGGCACCAAGGTGCGCTTCCAGCCCGACCCGACCATCTTCGGCGCCAAGGCGGCGTTCAAGCCGCAACGCCTGTTCACGATGGCGCGCTCCAAGTCCTATCTGTTCGGCGGGGTCGAAATCCGCTGGAAATGCGACCCGGCGCTGCTCAAGGGCATCGATGACGTGCCACCAGAGGCGACCTTCCACTTCCCGAACGGCTTGAAGGATTTCCTCGCCGGGATGATCCACGCCGACGCGCTGGTGCATCCGGACATCTTTGCCGGCAAGTCCGGCCGCACCGGAGGTCACGGCGGCTGCGAATGGGCGGTGGCCTGGACGGCTGACGCCGATGGCTTCCTTTCCTCCTACTGCAACACGATTCCGACGCACGATGGCGGCACCCATGAAGCAGGCATCCGCAGCGCGCTGCTGCGCGGCCTGAAGGACCATGCCGAGCGTGCCGGGCAGGGCAAGCGCGCCGCCGCGATCACCTCCGAGGACATCATGGTCGGCGCGGCCGTCACGCTGTCGGTGTTCGTGCGCGAGCCGGAATTCCAGGGCCAGACCAAGGATCGCCTGGCGACCGCTGAAGCCCAGCGCATCGTCGAGCAGGCGGTCAAAGACCCCTTCGACCACTGGCTTTCAGGCAATCCGATGCACGCCAACCGGCTGCTCGACTTCGTGGTCGAGCGTGCCGAGGAGCGCATCCGTCGGCGCCAGGAGAAAGAAACCCAGCGCAAGACCGCGACCAAGAAGCTCCGCCTGCCCGGCAAGCTCTCCGACTGCACCGAATCGGGGACGGCGAATTCAGAACTCTTCATCGTCGAGGGCGATTCGGCCGGCGGCAGCGCCAAGGCGGCGCGCGACCGCAAGACCCAGGCGGTGCTGCCGTTGCGCGGCAAGATCCTCAACGTCGCGTCAGCCGGCAAGGACAAGCTGACCGCCAATGCGCAGCTCTCCGATCTCATCCTGGCGATCGGCGCCGGCACCGGTCCGCATTACCGCGAGGAAGATCTCCGCTACCACCGCATTATCATCATGACCGATGCCGACGTCGACGGCGCCCACATCGCCTCGCTGCTGATCACCTTCTTCTACCGGCAGATGCCGCGGCTGATCGACGAAGGGCATCTCTATCTCGCGGTGCCGCCGCTCTACCGCCTGACCCACGGCAGCAAGAATTTCTACGCCCGTGATGAGGCCCATCGCGACGAGCTGCTGAAGCGCGAGTTCAACGCCAATGCCAAGGTCGAGATCGGCCGTTTCAAAGGCTTGGGCGAGATGATGCCGGCGCAGCTCAAGGAGACCACCATGGACCCGAGCAAGCGCACCCTGCTGCGGGTGATGCTGCTTGCCGACGACCGCGAGGGCACCGCCGACTCGGTCGAGCGGCTGATGGGCACCAAGGCCGAGGCGCGGTTCGCCTTCATCTCGGAAAAAGCCGAATTCGCCAGCGACGATCTGCTCGACGTTTAGGATTCCGCAACCATGCAAGCCCCCTTTTGTGGGCTTCCCGTACAAATTGCAGGTTCCATGCCGGAGGCGTGGGACCTGTTTTCCTATGTGAGATCAGAACGTTGCTGGAAAACTCCGTGCGAACCACGTCCCTTTTCCGGTCGGTGTGCCCGCCGCGCAACAGCATTTCCAGACCGTTGGGCTATATTCGGTCACATCAGGCGAGGGAATCGCCGACACGAATGAACGCCACCGCAGCTTATCTTGGGGATTTGGTTATGAAGAAGTTCTTGCTCGCTTCTGTCGCGCTTCTGACGCTGACCGGTGCCGCGTCCGCCGCTGACCTCGCTGCACGTCCTTACACCAAGGCTCCGATGATGGCGCCGGTCGCGCAGAGCTGGACCGGCTTCTACATCTTCGGCGGCGCCGGCGGCGGCATCTGGGATGCCGACTCGCACACCAACGTGCTCGGCGTTCCCGCCACGATCGACCAGCGCGTCGGTGGCGACGGTTGGTTCGGCACCGTCGGTCTTGGCTATGACTGGCAGGTCAGCCCGGGCTGGGTGTTCGGTGCTTTCGCCGACGGTCAGTTCGGCAGCCTGCGCGGCAACCTCAACGATCAGTTCGTTGGCGCGACCGGCCGCATCAAGATGGAAGACGCCTGGGCCGCAGGTGCCCGCCTCGGCTATCTCGTGGCGCCGAACGTGCTGTCCTATGTCAATGCCGGTTACTCGGGATCGCACTGGTCGGGCACCGGTCTCACTTTCCTCAACGGCGCTCCCGCTGGCGTCCACACCGACTCGTTCAACAGCAACGGCTGGTTCGTCGGCGGCGGCGTCGAGAACAACCTGAACATCTTCGGCATCTCCGCGCCGGGCTGGTTCATGAAGACCGAGTACCGCGCTGCGTATTACGATCGCAAGGACGTCAACATCCGCTTTGACGGCACCAATGCGCTGACCGCAGACTCGGTTTCGTTCAAGCCCTGGGTCCAGACCATCAGCACCTCGCTGGTCTATCGCTTCAACTGGACCGGCCCGGTGGTCAAGTACTGATACTGATCTTCGTCAAATCTGACGAATGGAAAGCCCCGGCTCTGCCGGGGCTTTTTGTTTGCGCGTTGGTTATTCACGCCGCGCGTCACACCGCTCTGGCGGCCGGTGCCGGCCGCCGCTACGGTCAATCGTTTACGCGACAAGCCGGGACAGCCGGCGCGCGATATAGAGGATGACGCCATGCGCAGATTTCTGCTGATCGGGGGCCTGCTCCTGCTCGTCGTCGGGCTGCTCTGGATTGGCCAGGGCACGGGCACGATCGCCTGGCCGCGCACGAGCTTCATGATCAACCAGCTGCAATGGGCCGGCTACGGCACCGGCGTCGCCGCGCTCGGGCTGGTGATGATCTGGCAAGGCAGCAATGGCTAAACCGAAACTAGAGCATGATCCGGAAAAATGGAAACCGGTTTTCCGAAAAGATCATGCTCAATCAAAGAGATAACATCATGACAGCAGCTTCTTTCGATCTCCGCGGCAAGGTCGCGATCGTGACCGGCGGCAATGGCGGCATCGGGCTCGGCATGGCGCAAGGCCTCGCGGATGCCGGCGCCGACATCGCGGTGGTCGGGCGCAATGAGGCCAAATCCGCGGCCGCCGTCGCCGACCTCAGGGCACGCGGTATCAGCGCCATCGCGGTCGCGACCGATGTCACCGACGGAGACGCCGTCGCGGCCATGATCGCGCGTGTGACCAGCGAGCTCGGCCGCATCGACATCCTGGTCAACAATGCCGGCATGAGCATTCGCAAGCCGCCGCATGTGCTCGAAGCCGATGAGTGGCAGCAGGTCATCGACACCAACCTGACCAGCGCATTTATCTGCTCGAAGGCCGCCTACCCGGCGCTGAAGGCATCCGGCGGCGGCAAGGTGATCAATATCGGCTCGATGATGTCGATCTTCGGCGCCGGCTTCGCGTCGGCCTATGCCGCGAGCAAGGGCGGCATCGTGCAGTTCACCCGCGCCTGTGCCTGCGCCTGGGCGACCGACAACATCCAGGTCAACGCGATCCTGCCTGGCTGGATCGATACCGATCTCACCAAGCGCGCCCGCGAGCAGGTCGACGGCCTGCACGATCGCGTGCTGGCACGCACGCCGGCAGGACGCTGGGGCGACATCGGCGATTTCGCCGGCATCGCCGTATTCCTCAGCTCGAAGGCCTCCGACTTCGTCACCGGAGCTGCGATTCCCGTCGACGGCGGCTACTCCGTCTCGGCCTGAGCTTTCTCGGAAAGCTCTTGATCTCTACGCAAACCCCTTTGGTGTGACAAAAACCGGATTCATATGTCTGAATGCGCTATCTCCGGAAACTTTTGATCTCGGACACGCTGCCGTCGCGATAAGTCAGCTCAACGGAAACGAACTGCGTCGACGACGGCAGCTTCAGATAGGGCGAGGCGTCAGACGGGATCGAGATCGGATCCTTCATGTTGCAGGCCGGCATGGTCAGCACCTTGTCGGGCATCGACGTATCGATGCCGATCCGCACCTGCCGGATCGCGCAGCGATACGACATCAGATGCGTGTAGTAGACGAGCAGCCCGTTGAATTCGCGAAACGACAACCAGCTCGTCGAGGTCATGTCGAGGATCTTGCGCTGGTCGTGGATCAGCGCCGCTTCCGGATCGAACTTGATCGGGAAAGGCCCCTGCATCTCGCCACCGGCATCGATATAGCGCACCTGGATGGTGCCGCCCAGCGTGTCGCCCGGCAGCTGGATCGAGAAGTTCGGCATGCGCTTGCGGGTTCTCGGATCGAGAATGTCCATGAAGCCGGTCTCGTGGAAATCCCCGGAATCGCCGAGGCGCCACGAGATGCCGAGGGTGGGATCGACGATCGAGAAGGTGATGCTCCAGCCGCTATTGCTGCGCGAGAACATCGCGATCGGTGCATTCAGCGATTCACTGGCCTGCGGCACGCGCGGCATCACAACCGGCGGCAATGCCGCGAGCTTGGGCTGCGTCGGCGCAGGCGCCGCGTTCTCCGGCGTTCCCTTGGCGAGACCGTTGAGGAAGACGTCGTCGACCATCTGGTCGAAATAGACAGGGATCTGCTTGTGATGCACGGTCTCGGCCATCTCGCTGACCAGCCGCCGCGTGCGCTGCGCGACCTGCACCATGTTGAGTCCGGGCTGGACCAGCTCCTTGGCAAAGGTCCGCGTGAACACCGAGTTGGGATTGGCATCGTCGTTGGAGAGGCGGTCGAGCGCGGTCTGCCGTGGCCCTGCCGAAAACACCGAGAATACGCCCTCCGGCAGCTGCGTCATCGGCGCCAGCCCGCCGCCGCCGGCGACAGCGCGCGTGCCGGCCCGCTCGAATGGATTGTTGCGGCAGGCGTCGAACACCAGGATCGAGGTGCGCGCCTTCTTGTTCTGCAGCCGCTCGATGATGCGGTCGGCGAGCACAGAGGCATCGCGCACCAACTCTTCCTGTCCTTCAGTCGCGGCAGGCACGTCGGTCGGCA
>NZ_JBARGP010000394.1:0-12655 GCF_049798375.1 Bradyrhizobium sp. | reverse complement strand
GTCGATTCGGGTGCCCTGTGCTCGGGCTCGGAAGCAGGCGCTTCCGCCGCTGCGCTGACGAAATCGACGGTCGGCAGTGCCGAGGCCGCGGAGACCGGCTCGCTCGGCTCGGGCGCCGCGACGACCTGCTCGGTCACCGGCGCCACGGCAGCTTCCGCCACCGTCGGCACGGCCTCAGTGGAGCCATCCGGCGCAGCATCGACGCCGATCGCTGTCGGCGCCGCGGCAACGATCTCGCTGCCCTCGCCGGAGGCGGCTGCAGCCGCTTCGTTTTCAGTTGGCGCGGCCTGCCCGGTCGGCTCAGCCTCAGCGGCCGGAGCCGGCTGTTCGATGTCCTTTACAATTTCCTTGGGCGGCAGCGGCGCGCGTTTTTCCATGCGATAGCCGAGCGCCTTCAGGACCGAGGCGAAGTCCTCGCCGGCCGAACCGGTGAGCGAGGTCATCGCCTGCGTCACCACGAAGCCGCGGCCGTCGAAGGCACCGGCCGGCTTCTCGCCGGACGCATTTTCGCGCCAAGCCAGCGCCGGGCGGATCAAATCGGCGAGACGTTCGAGAATGTCGACGCGCACCGCGCGCTCGCCGCATTGCCGGTAGCCGAGCACGCGATAGGCATCGCGCGGCAGCGCCTTGTCGGCTGGAAACGACGTACGGCCCGAGCTTGCCAGATGCTGCGCGCCGGTCAGCGCGGACATGTCGACATTGCCATGCTTCTCGGCCCACAGCAGCGCGGCCAGCGCGCGCGCCGCCGGCTTGAGCAGGCCCGGCAGGTAGATGTGGTAGGCGCCGAAGCGCACGCCGTATTTGCGTAAAGTCGCGCGCGAGGCCTGGTCGAGATCCTTCATCTCGTTGGCAATCTTCGCCCGCTCGATGACACCGAGCGCCTCGACCAGCTGGAAGGCGATGCCGCGCGCGATGCCGGTGATGTCCTCGGCCTTGGAGAGCTCGAACAGCGGGCCGAGCAGCTTCTCGATATGCGTCTTCAGCCACAGGTCGAGCCGGGCCTGCACCTTGTCGCGGGCCGCGCCCGTCAGCCGCTCGTCGGCGATGATGCGCAGGCGCGGATGCAGCGCGTCGTCGGCCGCCACCAGCTTGGCCACCGCATCACCGGTCCAGCGCACGGTGCCGTCGGCGGTCAGCACGATGTGCTCGTCCGGAGCGGCGGAGAGCTTCTCCGCCCGCGCCTCGATCTCGCCGGCCAGCGCCTTCTGGGCGGCAGCCTGCAAGGCCTTGGCCTCGGAGCCAGCCTCGGCGGTGTCGGGCGCGAAGGTGAATCCATCCAGCCGGCCGATTGCGTGCCCTTCAACGATCACTTCGCCGGTCTTGCCGATTTCCGTATTCAAAACACTGTTCTCCCGCAGGCGGCGCATCAATACACTGGTACGGCGATCAACGAAACGCTCCGTGAGCCGTTCATGCAGCGCGTCGGACAATTTATTTTCGAGGTCGCGGGTAATCCCCTGCCAGTAGTCGGGGTCGCGCAGCCAGTCGGGCCGGTTGGCAACAAAGGTCCAGGTGCGGATTTGTGCGATCCGCCCCGACAGCGTGTCGATGTCGCCATCGATGCGGTCGGCCTGATCGACCTGCGAGGCATACCACGCATCCGGAATGCGACCTTTTTGCATCAGGAAGCCGAATACCGTGGTCACCAGCTCCGCATGCGCCGCCGGCGACAATTTGCGATAGTCCGGGATCTGGCAGGTCTCCCAGAGGCGCTCCACCGCGGCGGCGCCATGCGCGATGTCGCGCACCTCGGCATCGCGTACGACGTGATCGAGCACGCGCTGATCTTCGGCGCTGGGTGCACGCGTCAGCGCCTCGTGGCCGGGCGCCAGCGCCAGCGACACCTGCAACGCGCTCAGCGACGAAAAATCCAGCCTCGCATTGCGCCATTGCAGCACCTTCACGGTGTCGAACGTATGGTTCTGGAGCGCATTGACCAGCTCGGGCTCGAACGGCGCACAACGTCCGGTGGTACCGAAGGTGCCGTTGCGCGTCGCCCGTCCGGCGCGGCCCGCGATCTGGGCGAACTCCGACGGCGTCAGCCGGCGGAATTGGTAGCCGTCATATTTCCGGTCGGAGGCGAAGGCGACGTGGTCGACGTCGAGATTGAGCCCCATGCCGATGGCGTCGGTCGCAACCAGGTAGTCGACATCGCCGTTCTGGAACATCGCAACCTGCGCGTTGCGCGTGCGCGGAGATAACGACCCCAGCACCACCGCCGCGCCGCCATGCTGGCGGCGGATCAATTCGGCAATTGCATAGACCTCGTCGGCCGAGAAGGCGACGATCGCGGTGCGCCGCGGCTGGCGCGTGATCTTCCGGTCGCCGGCGAATTCGAGCTGCGACAATCGCGGACGCGTGACGATCGAGGCGCCCGGCAGCAGCCGCTCGATGATCGGCCGCATCGTGGCCGCGCCCAGCAGCAACGTCTCGTCGCGACCGCGGCGGTTGAGAATGCGGTCGGTGAAGACATGGCCGCGCTCCAGATCGGCCGCGATCTGGACCTCGTCGACCGCGACGAAGGCGACGTCGAGATCCCTCGGCATCGCCTCCACCGTCGACACCCAGAAGCGCGGCGCCTTCGGCTTGATCTTCTCCTCGCCGGTGATCAGCGCCACCGACTCAGGGCCGGTGCGGTCGAGGATCTTGTTGTAGACCTCGCGCGCCAACAGCCGCAGCGGCAGGCCGATGAT
Organism: Bradyrhizobium sp.; assembly: GCF_049798375.1. Classification (GTDB taxonomy): domain Bacteria; phylum Pseudomonadota; class Alphaproteobacteria; order Rhizobiales; family Xanthobacteraceae; genus Bradyrhizobium. The sequence goes on along the minus strand of NZ_JBARGP010000394.1, from coordinate 9,962 downwards.
GCCGCTCGAATGTGCCAGCATGCGCTCGATCGCAAGATGGGTCTTGCCGGTGTTGGTGGGTCCGAGCACGGCGGTGACGCCGGAGCCCGGGGCACGGTCGGGCGTACGCTCGAAGGGCGAGGTCGCCGAGAGGGGAGAAAAGGCCATTCGCTAATTTGGGCTTTCGTGCCGGCGTTGTCAGCGCCGAAATCAGGGCAATTCGCGCGGCAATGGAACCAACGACGCGCGTCTCGAAGGTGCCGTCACGCGCACGTTTTGAAGGTGCCGTCCGCTTAGATCTGTCTCACATTGCTACGCATATAGGATCGCACCTTAAGCTTCGGAACGCCATGTGAACGAATCGCGAAGGAATCGCTGACTCGTCTGTTCTTCCGGCTTCGTCCGCTCAACATGTCGCGCTCACGCCGCTCGGAGGCACTAGATCAAGTTTTGATAAGACCGACAAGCAACCGTTTTACGACTGGAACGGTGAACAGTCGGAGCACACGCGAGTCGAATCAGAATCGATCAGGAGTCAAACGGATTTATAGGAACGTTCGCGTGAGCCGGTGCTCGTAGGCGCGGCGCGAAACCTCGCCAAACGCCGTCATTCCGGAGCGCGACGTCGTCGCGAACTCGAAATCTCGAAGTAGTTGGGCGAGATTCCAAGGCTGCACTCTCAATCATGTCGAGATTCCGGGTTCGGTGCTTCGCATCGCCTCGGAATGACGAGGAATGTGGCTACTGTGTCTTCGCGACGTGCGGCGGCAGGGTTTGCGTCACGAACGACGTCGCCTCCAACATGCCGGTGCCGAACGGGGTCGGGATCACCATCCGGAACGGCACCAGAATCCGGGTGCCCGCGATCGGCACGAAGGCGATTTCGATGTTGCGCGCGGTGGTGAGATATTTGATCACCGGCCGGTCCGGAATGTAGCCCGCGATCGGCGTGAAATAGATGGCGCAGACGATCGCCGGGCCGCGATAGCCCTTCTCCGTCTTGACGTTCTCCATGCGCTTGAAATCGAGCTTCAAATCGTAGCGCATGCGGCCGTCGAATACCGCCGTACCGGCGTGGCAGGCTTCCGGTGTCATCAGTTCGCCATTGCCGGGCACGCGCAGCAGCGAAGCGGTCATCGGATCGAATACGCCGCGCTTGTGCGCATCCGTCACCGGGACGCGGTCGGGATCGACCGGCGGCTCGGGCTCGATGCCGGACTCCTTCACGTTGCCGTTCGAGAGCGTGATGTGAATCTGCTCGGACTTTCTGCCCGTGGTGGTCGAGGCCTGGTAGGCGTTGGCGACCAGCGCACCATTGACGATGCGCCCCTGCGACGCGCCGGTGCCGGAGCCCTGCGCGAAAGCCTTGAGCAGGCCTGCCGTGCCGCCCTGCGCGGCGGCCGCGTAGGTATCATCGCCAATCTCGATCGCCCAGGTGCCGCGACCAATCGGGACGCCGGCAAGCGTCGCCTCATATTGCGCATCGAGCCTGCCCTGTGCGGCGGCCCCGGCCGGCCCTGCGGCCCACAGCAGCAGCACAGGCCCCGCCGCGGCGAGGCCGCGCCGGAGAAGGAATGAGGTCGCCGTTCCGATGCTCACGAAGGATGATCCTGCGAAAACCGCCGCCGCTGACTGCCAACCGCATCGTCATTTACGCGAAAAGGACGGGCTGATAACGCAGTGTGGCCTCAAAAGACGGCTTTTCAACCTTTTTGACGGCAATCGTGGCACTTCGCTTTCGGCTCTGAATGCGCCCTTTTGATGGTTGGGAGACCTAGCCTATACCTTTGATCTTACGCCGCTTTTTTAGCGATCCGGCGAATGGCGAGCGGGGAGTAAGAGGCAAGTAGCGAATGGAGCGAATACGCCGCCACGCCGAGTTCCCCTACTCCATTCGCTATTCGCCACTCCCCATTCGCTTCTCCCCAACCTTGACGCCTGAAGCCGTCCCCCCTATACGTCCGCGTCTCCCAGAGATGGACTGGAATTTGGACCCCCGCGCTGCCCCCTTGGCGGACGACGGGTGCGGGGATGAAAGAGGATTTGCAACATGTCGCGGCGCTGTGAACTGACGGCCAAGGGCCCCCAGGTCGGCCACAAGGTGAGCCACTCCAACATCAAGACCAAGCGGCGCTTCCTGCCGAACCTGTGCAACGTCACCTTCATCTCGGACGTGCTCGGCCGCAACGTGCGCCTGCGGGTCTCGACCAATGCGATCAAGAGCGTCGACCACAATGGCGGCCTCGACGCCTATCTGCGCAAGGCCAACGCCGCCGTGCTGTCGCCGCGCGCGCTGGACCTGAAGCGCGCCATCGAGAAGAAGTCCGCCGAGACGGCGCCCGTCGCCAAGGCGAGCTAACCAACAAGACGTTTTGCGGCTGGGGCTTGGGGCGCGTGTACGCGTAAGAGTCCAGCTAGTGGCGTTCAGAGTGTGATGCAGCGGTCGGATCGAAAGATCCGGCCGTTTTGTTTTGCGCGGTGGCCGGCGGAGATTGTCTTAACATCAGGTTTCCGCGACGCGGCCGGCTCCTCCAGTTGAGGTGTCAGGACACAACCACGTGCTGCGGTTTGCTAAAATAATCGTTTCGATCGATAAATCAGAGAGTTCCTTGGTTAGCTCCGTATTACTACGGCGCGGGTAATTCAGTCTTTGGTTGGAAACTAAGCCTTACAGGTCATAGGCGCGACAGTGTGTCGCGCCAACCCGTTCACCGGCGCCGCGGAGTTCGCCCTCCACCATCCGGCCGGCGACCACTGTAGGGATGGTCCCAATGTCAGTTTTAAATTTTAGAATTCGCGGCCGGCTTTATGGCGGTTTCGCCATTCTCTTGCTGTTTGCTGCAGGCCTTGCGATCTTCGGCGTCTCCAAGCTGACCGGCATCCGCGAGCAGGTCGACCTTATGACGCTGCAATCCAAGAACACCATCCGGGTCGGTGACATTCAGAGCGAGCTGCAGGCGATCCGCCGCGGCATCCTCCGCTACGCCTTCGATCAGGACGAGGCGTCCTTCGTCGAGTCCGACAAGCGCCTGACCGCAATCACGACGCTGCTCGATCAGGCGATCGCTACCACCCGGAGCGAAGAGCGCAAAGCCGGCTATCGCGAAACCGCCAAGGACATTGCCGAACTGAAGGCGAAGCGCGCCGAACTCGGCGAGGCCGTCAAGCAGATGCTCGCCGGTCGCGCTTTGCTCTACAGCGAAGGCGACGTGATGGCGGCGGACGTGCAGAAATTCGTCGACGCGACGCATGGCACGCCGTTCGAGCGCGATGCGGCTGCGCTGGAGACGAAGGTGCTGCTGGTGCGCATCGCCAACTGGCGAATGCTGGCGACCCGTGACGCCAAGGGCTTCGCCACCTTCAAGACCAATGTCGGCAAGACGCAGGAACAGATCGCGCAACTCGAAAAGACCGACCTTCCGCCCGAACTCGGACGCATGCTGGCGTCGGTCAAGAGCGGCGTCGACAAGTATCAGAAGGCCTTCGACAACACCGGTCCGAACCTCGTTCGCGGCGACGATCTCTATTATCACAGCATCACGCCCGCGATCGTGAAGGCCATCGAGAAGATGGAGAAGGTCAAGACTTCGATCGATGCCGCCTTCGACAAGACCACGACCGATACCGGCGACCGCATCTCTTCCACCATCTCGGCACAGGAAACGATCGCCACGCTGGCCGTGCTGATCGGGCTAGCCATCGCCTTCCTGATCGCGCGCGGCATCGTGCGGCCGCTGTCCGGCCTCACTGCCGGAATGAAGGAATTGGCCGGCGGCAATTTCAGCGTCGTGCTGCCGGGACTCGACCGCAAGGACGAAGTCGGCGACATGGCGCAAGCGGTCGAGACCTTCAAGCTCAAGGCCGAGGAGCGGGCCCGCGAGGAAGCCGAGAGCAAGATCCGGCAGGACGAGGTACTGGCGCGCCAGCGCAAGGCCGAGATGAGCCGGATGGCCGACGATTTCGAAAGCGCCGTCGGCCAGATCGTCGAAACCGTGTCGTCGGCATCTCGCGAGCTGGAGGGTTCGGCCAAAACCCTGACCTCGGCCGCGGCACGTTCGCAGGATCTGGCGTCGAACGTGTCGTCCGCCTCGGACGAAGCGTCCAGCAATGTGCAATCGGTCGCTTCCGCGACCGAGGAGCTGTCATCCTCAGTCAACGAGATCAGCCGTCAGGTGCAGGAATCGGCGCGGATGGCCAGCGACGCCGTCACCCAGGCCCGCGGCACCACCGATCGCGTCAGCGAGCTGTCGAAGGCCGCAAGCCGGATCGGCGATGTCGTCGAGCTGATCAACACGATCGCCGGCCAGACCAACCTGCTGGCGCTCAACGCCACCATCGAGGCGGCGCGCGCGGGCGAGGCCGGCCGCGGCTTCGCCGTGGTCGCGACCGAGGTCAAGGCGCTCGCCGAACAGACCGCCAAGGCGACCGGCGAGATCGGCCAGCAGATCTCGGGCATCCAGACCGCGACGCAGGAATCGGTCAGCGCGATCAAGGAAATCTCCGGCACCATCGAAAGGCTGTCGGAAATCTCCTCGACCATCGCCGCCGCCGTCGAGGAACAGGGCGCCGCGACGCAGGAGATCTCGCGCAACGTGCAGCAGGCTGCGCGCGGCACCGAGCGGGTCTCGTCCAACATCACCGACGTGCAGCGCGGCGCTACTGAGACCGGCGCAGCCTCGTCGCAGGTGTTTTCCGCGGCACAGACCCTGTCCGCCGACTCCGGCCGGCTCAAATCCGAGGTCTCGAAATTCCTCAGTTCGGTCCGCGCCGCCTGAGGGCGAGCGATCTGCAGATTTATCGAATACGACAGCGGCCGGGTCGAAAGACCTGGCCGTTTTATTTTGCGCGGTCAGGATGCCAGACACCGTCATATCACGCGGCTGCCTCGCGCTCGACTGGACTGATCCTGTCCGATTCGTTGCCGATCCGGCTCCGCGCAGTCCTCATATCGAAATCATTCTGCAGATTGAGCCAGAGTTGCGCCGATGTCCGAGCGCCTTGCCGAGCCGCAGCGCGGTATCGGCTGGAACGGCTGTCTCTTCATTCGCCACTCTCTCGATCCTCGTGCGTGGAACGCCCCGCGAAGGGGATGCGCAAAATTGAGGACGAACCGCCATAACCGGCGGCTATCGGGGTTATGGATCTGCGAGAGCGCCTTGTGAGGCACAACACAACGTCCGCGAGCGCGCTATGCTAGATATCCGTCATTGCCGCTATCGAACTGTCACAAAACCCCATCTCCCCAAGCCGGAGAACATCCATTACACTCGCAAAGGTCGCATTTCACAAGGTTGCAATCGGAATGAAGAATATCGTCATCTGCTGCGACGGAACGGGCAACGAGATCAGCGAGAACATCTCGAATGTGCTCAAGCTCTATCGCTGCCTGCGCAAGACCGGCAAGACGATGCCGCGCCAAGCCGTGTTCTACGACCCCGGCGTCGGCACCCTGGCGCAGCCCGACACCTGGCACCGCTTCAAGGCCAATTTCAACCTGGTGCTCGGGCTGGCGACCGGCTACGGGCTCGACGACAACGTGCTGTCGGCCTACTGCTTCCTGGTCCACAATTACGAGGAAGGCGACCAGATCTTCCTGTTCGGCTTCTCCCGCGGCGCCTATACGGTGCGCGTGCTGGCCGGGCTGATCCACAAGGTCGGACTGATCTCGCCCGACCAGGTCAATCTCGCCGGCTCGGGCCTGATCGCCTACAAGCAATTTTCCAGCGACAATCCGAAAGCCGGACACGGCCTGCTGACCGCGCGCGAGACGGCCGACGAGGACGGGCCGATCCCAGCGGACCGCTTCGACCTCGCGGCACAATTCGCCCGCATCACCTCGACACGCTGGCCGACCATCCATTTCGTCGGCGTGTGGGACACCGTCGCCAGCGTGATCGTACCGCGGCGCGACCGCTTCTTCGTCCTCTTCAGCCTGGAGGAGCTGGCATTCACCTTGCAGAATCCCAGCGTCAATATCTTCCGCCAGGCGATGGCGATCGACGAGCGGCGCTGCATGTTCCGGCTGAAGACATGGGACGATCCGCAGCCCTTCAAGCACAACCGCTTCAATGACATCCATGCCGAGCAGCAGGACATCAAGCAGGTGTGGTTTGCCGGCGTGCATTCCGACGTCGGCGGCGGCTATCCGGAAAAGGACTCCGCGCTGTCGAAATATCCGCTGCTGTGGATGATCGACGAGGCGATCGCAGCCGGCCTCAGCGTAAACCCGCGCACGGTCAATCAGCTCGCCTGGGGCCACCAGCGCAAGAACAGCCCATTCAGCTATGTCGCGCCCAGCATTCGGGGCGTGCTGCATAACTCGATGACGCCGGCGTGGCGTATCCTCGAATACATCCCGAAGAGCGCGAAATACAAGGAGTGGCCGCAACGCAAGGTGCATTTCGGCTGCTACATTCCGGACGCGGAGCCGCGTGTCATCCCAGAGGGCGCGCACATTCACGAGAGCGTGTTGATGCGGATCGCCGAATTGCCGGAGTACCGTCCGGTCAACCTGCCCACATCCTACGAACGCGTGCCGCTGCCGGTGCAGGGGGAGAGTTAGGAGAGACGTAAGACGGTGAGCGCCGCATATTCCGCTGTCGCCCCGGCGAACGCCGGGATCCATACTCGAGGCCGCCATGAGTTCGACGCGCTGGTCGCTCCAGCCGGTCTGGATAACTAACAACGGTGGTTCTGGGCCCGGCGTTCGCCGGGACGACGGTGGGAGCTACTTGCGGGCGCGCGCGATCGCGCCGGCGATGATCTGCATGGCGACGCCGACCACCCAGCCGGCCATGATCAGCCAGGTCCAGGCAATGTGCGGCGGCTCGCGCAGAATGATGATGACAACCGAGGCGAAGGCGGTGAGCGTTGCCAAGAAGGTGCCAACCGCGCTCAAGAATTCCGGCGCATCGATCTTCCGGGCTGCGGGCGTGCCCTCCTCATGCGGATGGAATGGCCGTGGCGGCGTATCGATGCCCAGATAGAAGCCGAATGCACCCGACAGCAGCATCAGGAGCAGAAAGCCCTGCGTGGTCAGCCAGGGCACGCTGGTGCCGACATGGGCGCCGACGAAGATGCCGCAAGCCGCGCCCGCCAAGGCGAGGCCCAGTCGCTCCAGCACGTGGGCGAATTTCCGTACGGGAACGCGCATGGGCAAGCCCTGCTTGAGTGGCCAACGGCAGACGACGGCTGCCGCTGCATGCTATCACGTCTTTGGCTCTATTAGCGCAAGACCCGTGGTTGCATCCTTGACTTTGCGCAAATGCGCCGGACTTTCGGTCACGACAAGCTCCAGCGTCGGGCGCACCTGCCCTGTTCCGAGGTGGCCGGCCATTGCCGAGCCGTCGCGCCGGCCGACGACCAGGTGGACATGGATGGAGGGCTCGCCGGATGGCGCCAGTGCAACATCGCCGAGCAAGGAGGCGACCTCCACCTGCTCATTGACCTCGTTGCTGAGGTAGCGCTTCTGCTCCCAATCGAAATATTTCAGCGTCACCGCGCTGAAGGCGCCGATGCCGCCGATCTGGGCCGCGGAGACGCGATTCTGCTTCGCGAACTGTTCGATCGAGCTCATCGCCTCGTCGCCGGTTTGCAGCACCAGCGCAAAGGTGCGCTGGCCGTTGTTCTCATGAAGAAGCTGGTGCTGCATGATGGACCTTCTCCGATCGTTGATGGCGTTGCGCGGTGACGCTCAGCTCGCCCCGGCGGGCGAGCGCACGAATTCGGTCTGCGGTCCGGCAGGCGATGGCCTGGATGGTGAGCGAGGGATTGACGCCGCCGACGGTCGGAAACACCGAGCCGTCGCAGATCCACAGATTGGGAATGTCCCAGCTGCGGCAGTCCGCATCGACGACGCTGGTGGCGCGATCGCTGCCCATCCGCGCGGTGCCGTTGAGATGGCAGGTGTCGTCGTCCTGGATCCAGATGTCCGTGGCATCGACCGCTTCGAGCGCCTGCTTCATGAATCCAAGAGAGTGATCGATCAACCGCCTGTCGTTGTCGCACCACGAATAGGTGACGCGGGGAATCCGCAAGCCGTACTGGTCGACCTCGTCGGCCAAGGTCACGCGGTTGGATTCCTGCGGCAGCATCTCGCCGACGATCTTGAGGCCGACCACGTGGTTGTAGTCCTTCATGGCGTCGACCAGCGACTGGCCCCACAGGCCGCGTGCGCTCATCAGTGTGTTGGCCCAGAGCTGCGGCAATGGCCCCTGGCTCATATAGGCGTAGCCGCCGAAGAAGTCCTTGTGGCGATCATCATAATTCCAATGCTCGGTGATGGCGAGCGAGGGCGGCCCCTTGTAAGAGCGAATCTCCTCATCCATCCGTCCCCATACCGCCTGGTTGGACTGCGCCATGAGATTCTTTCCGACCAGGCCCGAGCTGTTGGCGAGTCCGTCGGGGAATCTGTCGGTTGCGGAGTTCAACAGCAGCCGCGGCGTTTCGATCGCGTATCCCGCAACGACCACATTGCGGGCGCGCTGGAAGCGCCAGGCGCCATCACGGTGATAGTGCACGCCCGAGACGAGGCCGGATGGAGCGACCTCGACGCGACCGACCATCGCCAGGTCTCGTATCTCAGCGCCGGCGTCGATAGCGCGCGGAATCCAGGTCACCAGCGCGCTCTGCTTGGCATTGGTCGAGCAGCCGGTGGTACAGAAGCCGCGATAGACGCAGGGGTGAGCCAGACCGCGCGGCGCCGACAAGGTCGCGAGCGGTGTCTCGGTCCAGCTGATGCCCATTGCCTCGCATCCCTGCGCGAGCGCGCGTGCGGCGGCGTTCAATGGATGGGCGCGATAGGGATAGCGCGGACGGGGCGGTCCCCAGGGATAGGTGACCGGGCCGGAGATCTTCAGGGCCTGCTCGACCTCGGTGTAATAGGTCCACATCTCGCGCCAGTCGAGCGGCCAGTCGGCGCCATAGCCGAGCAAGGTGCGCGACTTGAACCATTCGGGACGGAAGCGCAGCGAGACCATCGCGAAATGCACGGTCGAACCGCCGACGGCCTTGCCGCTGTTGTTGCTGCCGAGCTGCAGCGGATTGGCGCCGTCGACGATGCGGTCGTCGGTCCAATAGAGCTTGGTCTGCTCCGACTCATCGGAGGCGAAATCCTCCAGCGGCCTGAAGTAAGGACCGGCGTCGAACGCCACGACCGAAAAGCCGTATTCGGCCAGCTTGCAGGCCAGCGTGCCGCCACCTGCGCCGGTGCCGACGATCACGAAATCGACCTCATCCTTGTCGCTGTATTGCCGCATCGGCACCCAGCCGCCGGGGCGGAACACGTCCGGCGCGCGGCCGTTGCGCGCCCGCGGCTGATGTCGGGGATCAGCGGACATGGCGATTGCTCCGCCGCGCCGATTCTTCATCGCCCTGCTTGGCCTCGGCCGCTTCCCAGGGATCACGCTCGTTATAATCGAGCCGTACATAGCCGCGTGGACTTGCCGGGCCGCCCCAGCCGACCTCGCTCCAAGCGGTCGGATGCGAGTAGTAGGCAAGCACGATGTCGCGTGCCATGCGCTTCTTGAAAAACACGTCCGACGGCACTCCGCCCCATTCCGGCGCTTTCAACTCGCCGGCCTGTGCCTTGCGCAGCAGCACATCTTGCAGAGGTTCTGCCAATTGCGAGAAACGCATCTGGTAAGCAGCCTGCGCCTCGGCATCGAGGGCCTTCAGCCCGGCGCGCCATGCCTCGCCGTCGCGTGGCATGCCGGGCACGCGATAGCCATCCATGACCTCGCCGTCGAGCTTGTGGTCGACCAGGCCTGCGATCGGGACCGGCGCGCGCCCGATCGGTTGCGGGATGATCCGTGCGGCGATCGCCGTCACGGTCGCGAATTCGTCGGCGCTGAAATATCTCGGCTCCGGCCCGATCGCCAGCCGCCGGCTGATCACCTCGCGCGTCTTCTCGTTCCAGGACGGCCCGGACCATTTGGCGAGAACGTTATAGTCGGGATAGCGATCAGGACTATCAGAAGGCCGCC
>NZ_JBARGP010000393.1:0-28864 GCF_049798375.1 Bradyrhizobium sp. | reverse complement strand
CCAGGAAGTAGACGCCGACCACGATGGTGAGCGTCGCCGTGCCCTGCACCGGCTCGGCCAGCAGGATGATGCCGGCGCCGATCGCCAGCACCGCCGAGAGCAGCGACCACCAGAAGCCGGGCAGGCCGCGCGCCCAGAACGTCAGCGCCAGCCCGGCGATGCCGCTGATCAGGAACATCCATCCGAGGAAGATCGTCACCGCCAGACTCGCCAGCGGTGGCAGGATGATCGCCGCGAGCCCGAGCACGGTGAGCAGGATGCCCTCGATCAGGAAGGCTTTCCAATGCGCGCGCACGGCCCCGCGCATGTCCGATTGCAGCTTCTCGACGTCTGAAGGAAGGGTCATGACCAGACTCCCGGCACCAAGGCTTGCATCATCAGGCGCGCCGCGGGGTCGCGCATTGACACGGGTCAATGCCGATTAGACGGTGCCCCTGATACGATTACGACCAAGTATATAGACAGCTGTCGTGACGATCAGAAGCCCGATGCCGAGCAGGATCGCCGTCAATCCGAGCGGCACCACCACCTTGGCGACGTTGCGGTCGGGGTTGAGCATCCAGCGGTGCATGGAGGTCAGCACGAAGGCGAGCCCGAAGAAGCCGGCGCCGCCGCCGACCAGCAGCAGCGCCCACATCCGCCGCAGCTGCGACAGCCGCGCCCGCGCCAATTCGGTGCGCGGAGTGTGGTGATGCGCCACCCGCCGCACCAGGCGAACGGCGAGCCCGATCGAGCAGAAGCCGATCAGGACGCTGATGACCCCGAGCCAGATCCGCACGCCCGGATCGAGATCGGCATTCCGCTGCAGCATCAGCAGCGGGAAGTCGAATGCGGAGTGCAGGGCGACCGGCGCGGCCAGCACCAGCGCCCAGCTCGAGGTCCGCGCCCAGTCGCGATGATGCCGGTGGGCGCCGAGCGCCGTGCCGGACCGGGCCATCGCCAGATAGGCGCCGGCGATGATGCCGAGCGCACCATGGAACGGGACCGTGAGGACGCTGCGCAGCGCCGCCAGCGACCGCCACATGTCGGCATGCTGCACGAGATAAGCCAGGTTCTCGTAAGCCGCGAAGCCAAGGCCCACGGCTGCGCCATAGACCACCGTGTCCATCGCGTTGCCGAAATGGCGCCGTCGCGATGAGATCGCGGCGATCACCACGATCTTCACGATCTCCTCAGGGAGTGCGACGCCGAACACGGAATGGATGAGCTGCGCCACCCAGGGATTCTCAGGGGCGACGTGAATGGTGTTATGGAACGGCGCGCGGGCCAGCCCCAGCACCAGGATGCTGGCGCTGCCGAGCAGGAAAGCGGTCCACACTCTCACAGGCGGCCCGGGATTGTCGCCGGCGGCGACCACGAGCCACAGCATCAGCAGCGCCGGCGCCACCGCCGCCGTTCCGATCACGGTGGGTAAGGATTCGAGCAGGTTCATCGATAGTGGCAGATAAGCTATATTGACGGATCATCCAACGCCGATCACGCAGACGCGACGATCTGCCGTCGCGCCCACGACGTCTTATTTGGTATCCGGCGTCATCTGCCACACAAGGGCGCAAAGTTTCCCGAACGCACGAAAAGGCGGCAGCGTCCCTCGAAAGCACATCGAGCTCGCGAGCAAAGCAACCATCAAATCCGGTTTCGCTATCGCCGGCTCTCCGCCAGCATCCGCCGCACGGATGCCGGCGCAGGCGATCAGCAGTTGCGGCAGATCCGCGTGGTGCGTGAGGTCACACCATCGCCGCCGCGGTCCGATCCGGCATCGCGTCGCGACGGAGCTGCCGGGCTCGGCGTGGTGGCACGCTGCAGATCCGGCACTTCGGCTGTGGCCGGTTTGTCGACACAGCTCAGGTGAGGCGTCGGATCGGCGACCTGACGACATTCCAGCCCTTCGGCGAACGCGGCCTGACTTATTCCACACGCTACAATCAGAACGGGTAAAAGTTTCATTGCGCCCTCGTCTCGGAGATGCCCGTTGATGCGGTCGACTAAACGCAGTCTGCGACCATGATCTTGCGGCCGCAATATCGCTGTCGCTGTGAAAGCGCGCATTTGTGGGGCAATTCATTCGACATTGAAGATTCTTTGTCAATCCTCGGCGGCGGCTTTGCAATTAGGGGTTGCAGGAGGCGCGGGCCTGTTGCATGGCGGTGCGAGAGGACGGCGTTCGGAAGCGCTGCGTTCTCGTCAAGATGTTGCTGTAACGGGGGGGAATTTAGGAAAAAGGACACGACCGGGTCGTCATGGTCGGCAAACGGGCAGAGCTGGAGGTCATGGGTGGACGCGCTGCATGGAACTGAATCGCACGCAAGGTCGATAGTCAAAGCCATTAGCTGGCGGACGATGGGAACTATCGATACGTTCGTGATCAGTTGGTTCCTGACCGGGCGGCTGACGCTCGCGGGCTCGATCGCGGCGCTCGAATTCGCCACCAAGATCGCTTGGTTTTATCTGCACGAGCGGATCTGGGCGATGATCCAGTGGGGTCGCAAGCCTTACTGAGGCGGTCTCGCGAACTGCGACTGGCGTGCGGCATTTGTTGCGCTGCGCGCAAGCCGCCGCGATTGATGCTGCAGAATTGTGGTGATGGCTGCGACCTATAATCGGCGCGCGCGGGGGACAATACGCTCAAGGGAGTTCGCCATGACCGCTTCGAGCACGGCACCTGGCCTGGCCGAGGGTTCGCGGACGAGCGGCGTCGCCGTCGATAGCCATGTCCAGATCCCGATGTCGCAGCAGAGCGCGCTCGGCTCGCATGGCCACGACATGCATCCGCAGGAATTTATCCGGCTGCCGGGATGCCAGGAGCCAGCTGCGCGAGCGGCTAGCTGCAGAGCTTCGCACTGATAATTCGACCGGGCGTCAGCGGCACGATGCGTCGTTAATGTTGGGTGGCGAGCCGGCGACCAGCCTGGGGCGCCGCTTACACCTCATGTACACGTAAGTGCGCGAGATCACAGATTTCCGCAGTCTATCGGATAAGCTTGTTTACGTCTTGTTAACCAGTCGAGCGCAGGCTTGACGTATGGAATAGCGACGGAACCGGACTTGTCGGGAGCCGGCAGTCGCAACAAAAGGTCGGCGGCGTAGCGCCCGCCGGCCTTTTTGCTGAGCATGTGGAAGCCGCACCGTCATCACCGCGACCGCTTGCTCCCCGGGCGAAACGCCACTATACGTTCGCCGCGCGGGCCGGAATCATCCGGCGAGCCACTGTCAAATCCTCGCCCAAAACGTTGATTTGCCAGCATTTTGCGTTATTGCGCAGAACGACGGTGCCGCGTGAGGCTTGCCAAAGCCTCGCGTCGTCAGGCGTTTTGCTCCCTTCGTCTATCGGTTAGGACGCCACCCTTTCACGGTGGAGAGAGCGGTTCGATTCCGCTAGGGAGCGCCAACTTCCCTTGCATCCCGCTGGTGCACGTCATGGATGTGTACGGCGTGGCCTCAGGAATTCGACGCAACGTCTGCTGCGGCTGAGCGACTCTGTTGGATCCAATCAACACTATCTTAGGGCCGCTAGGATAGCGCAGAGGGCGTCAGGAGATCGATGTGAGATGCCCGCTCCCAAGAAGCGAGAAGTTCGGAAATCGCTGAAGCAACCGGCCTGGATCACGCTGGACGGTGGGTTCGCCGCGCGGCATTGCCTGGTGCAGGACATTTCCAGCACCGGCGCCAAGATCACCCTCGAGGAGCCTGCGGCCTTGCCCGCGACCATTCGGCTTGCCTTCGCGCGCGATGCGCGCACCGGCCGCGTGTGCCAGGTGATCTGGCAGCGCGGCGCCTCGGTCGGCATCAGGTTCGTCGGCTAAAAGGGTAGTCGCGCCGCGCCAGCCGCGGTAAAATGCCGGCATGTTCAAACTGATCGCTCCCGGCCTGGCCATCTGGCTGTGTGCCGTCTCGACCGCCGGCGCTGGATCGTCGGGCGATTTCTCGGTGCTATCGAAGCCGCTGCCGCCGGCGAAAGCGCCGTCGCGGGCTAATACGGGTGCAGCCCATCCCTGCGCGTCCTTTGGCGCGAACTTCAGGCGGATCGAGGGCACCGACACCTGCGTCAAGATCGGCGGTGCTGTGCGCCTCGAGGGGGCAAGCACATTCGGCCGGTGAGAGCAGGGCGCGCGCGTAGGCGCCTTAGGACAAAGGCGGGGCGACGTAGCGGACGAAGCCCGGACGGCCTTCGAGGCTGGCAAACCAGCGTACCAGCTGCGGCAGCTCCGGTTTCTCGACACCTTCAATACCAAACCAGCGCCGCGCATAGGCGCCGAGCGCGATGTCCGCCAGCGTGAACGCATCGCCTTCGACATAACGACGCGTCGCGAGCTGCCGGTCGAGGGTCTTCCAGACCACCTCGGCGACCGCATCTGCAGCCTTCTGCAGCGCCAGCATGTCGCGCTCTGCGGGCGGCGTGCGGACCAATCCCCAGAACACCGGGCGCTCGATCGGCTGCACGGTCGAGAGCGTCCAATCCAGCCAGCGATCGACGGCCGCACGCTGCCGCGGCTCGTGCGGATAGATCGACGATTGCGAGCCGTGGGCGAGGCAGAGATAGCGCATGATCGAATTCGACTCCCACAGCACGAAATCGCCTTCCACCAAGGTCGGGACGCGGCCGTTGGGGTTCATCGCCAGATAGTCGCTCTCGGTGTTGCGGCCGAACTGCATGCCGGCATCGATGCGCTCGAACGGGACATCGAGCTCGGCCAGGCACCACAGCACCTTCTGCACGTTCACCGAATTGGGGCGGCCCCAGATCGTCAGAGGCTGGTCGTTCGGCACGGCGCTCTCCGCATTGAATGGATCGGCGTACCGATAGCGCAAATCGCGGCGGAGCGCCCGGACGAATGCGCCGGGCACGCATGCAAAAAGCCCCGCCGGAGCGGGGCTTTTCACGCGCATTGCGGTCAGTTCAATGCTGTCAGTGCCGCATTCAGTGGCCGAAGAACAGCCACAGCAGGATGATTATCGGGATCGGCACGCCCAACAGCCACAGCAGAATTCCTCGACCCATCGTCGCCTCCTCATCATTCTCAGCATTTGTCCATCGCAGAGATAACGCGGTGCTGTCGACGGTGTTCCCCGGGGCAGCCTTGACAAATACTACCAGTGTCCGGTGTTGGGCATCGACGTCCACGGCTCCTGCGGAGGCTTCGGCTCGCCCTTCTGCAGCAGCTCGATCGAATGCAGGTCGGGCGAACGGACGAAGGCCATGTTGCCGTCGCGCGGCGGACGGTTGATGGTGATCCCGAGCTTCATCAGCCTTTCGCAGGTGGCGTAGATGTCGTCGACCTCATAGGCGAGATGGCCGAAGAAGCGGTCCTCGCCATAGCTCTCCTCGTCCCAGTTGTAGGTGAGCTCGACCAGCGGCGCGCCACGGCCTGCGGGCAGACTCTTCAGCAGATGTTCGTCATCGGGCGCGCACAGGAAGACCAGCGTGAAGCGGCCCTTGTCGTTCTCGATCCGGCGGACCTCCTTGAGCCCGAACGCGTCGGCATAGAATTTCAGCGCGCTGTCGAGATTGCGCACGCGCAGCATGGTGTGGAGATAACGCATGTTTCCTGTCTCCCTGGACTGTAAGGCAAAGGCGTGAAGGGTTTTGGCGCAGGCCGGTCAATAGCAGCAAAAGCTGGAAGGAGCACGGGCTGCGGTGAAGGTGACTGCCGGTCTCGCGCGGATTTGTTCATCTGGCACGATGGTGCTCTGCGGCACGGCACGTTGGCGGGTGTGAAGCACAGACCAGGCGCCGTTCAGATTCAATTCAGAAATACCTTCAAAACAAGCGAATCTTGCGCTGGCGCAGATTCGCAGCCTGCGCAAGTGATTCGCGGAGAGGCATCATAGGGTGCGGAATCACCTTAAAATAAGGGAGTTTTGCGGTCGCCGCTGCGTCCAATTCGGGCCGTGGTGATGCGTCGCAGTCGAAAAAGCCTTGAAATACAGGGGAAAATGAAACATGGAGTGCAATTGACGGTCACGCGTCACTTGACTTCTGCCCTCGCCATTGAAATTTTGGCGGCGCTCTGGGTGCTTCGGGGCCCTTGAAACGCAGGAGATTCCCGAAAAAACGCGGGGTACACGCCACCAGACGACAAAGTCCGGCTGTGCAAGGCAGCCGTCATCCCGACCGATCCGTGCAGCAATGCCAAGTGAGCCGCGCGGTCGTCTCGTCTTTCATCGGTTAAGAATCCACAAGGAGATACGATGGCTACTCAAATGTCCAAGTCGCAGTTGATCGAGAAGATCGCGACCTCCACCGAACTGTCCAAGCGCGACATCAAGAACGTCATGGAGACGCTCACCGACGTCGGCCACAAGGAGCTGAAGAAGAACGGCACTTTCCTGGTGCCCGGCTTCGCCAAGTTCGTGGTCATCAAGAAGCCCGCGACCAAGGCGCGCAAGGGCACCAACCCGTTCACCGGCGAAGAGATGATGTTCAAGGCCAAGCCGGCCCGCAAGATCGTCCGCGCCCGTCCGGTCAAGGCCGCCAAGGACGCGGTGGCCTGAGCCGCGACACATCGGGCGGCAAGCCTGAGTTTCGAAGGCCCCCTGCAAAGGGGGCCTTTGTTTTTTGCTCGGATCTTTACGCTTGTCGTCTTTGGTCGGTATGGCGCGCTGGCCAGGCGCCCGGTCAATGTCGTCGTGAGCGGCAGGCTTGGGCTCGGCGTGCTTCGGCTCGCCCGTAGGTGATGCGGACGGCCAACGCGGTGATGAGAAGCGCGCGAATGGATAGGATTTTCGCCGGTGGCGCTTGTCCTGGTACCGAGCAAGAACGGAATGTCGGCGCCGAAATGTGAGCAGCGCCACCACGGCGGAATATGTTCGCCGCGTGACGCTGCCCGAAAGACTGGGCCCTGAAATCCCCAGCACCCATAGGTCGACAGACCGCGGCAAAAGGTTCAACGCCAACCACGCGATGGAAGCGGAGCATGAGTTGAGCTCTAGTCCTGGCTCGATGGCCCTGGCTCGATCTATCCGGTTAGGGTGCGGGACAGTAGAACAGCCGAGTTTTGCGCAGTAAGTCACCGTGACCGCCGGCTTTTCCGATTTCGGCGATCTGTGGACCGGCTGTGGATAGCCTGTGGATCACAAGTGAACGCCGCACAGGCCGCGGCGTTCGTCGTCTCATTTCATCGCCTGCGGGGAGTCGTCGGCGCCGATGTCGTGAGTATCGCCCGCGTGCGACCGTGGGTGCCACGTGGCCAGCACGACGAAGCCTCCGTAGCCGATGACGTTCAAGAGCAGTTCCAGCCATGACGCCATGCGCAAACCTCGTTGCACCGAGAACGACCGGTGCGGGCAGCGGGTTCCTGCGCAGCGCGAACAAACGGGCGTTGTTGCAACTATCGCACAGTCTTTGCGTTGATTATCGGTCTTATGATTGGAGGACATCAGATGAGAAAAACATTGGCAGTTCTAGCGACTATGGGCGCGGTGGCCGCCACGGCAATTGCAGCGCCTGCTCCCGCGGAGGCGCGCGGCTTCGGACCGGCCCTTGGCTTCGGCTTGGCCGCAGGTGCGTTGACTGCCGGCGCTATTGCCGCCTCAAACCCGTACTACTATGGCCCGGGCTACGGCTATTACGGCCCGCGCTATTATTATGGGCCGGGCCCTTATGCCTATTACGGCGGCCCGTATCCGCACTACCGACATCGCTACTACTATCGTCACTGGTGACGATAACGCCCGGAAGCCTCGCTTCCGGGCTTTTCTGCAGGCAGGTGGCGCGCCTGCGCGCTCAGCTCATCGACTCCTGAGGCGAGGCTTTCCGCCATGTGGCCGCGGCATATTCCTCCCGCTCGCGCATGAAGCGGTCCTGCGTGGCTTTGAATTTTGCGATGCGTTCGGCGATATCCTCGCGTTCCCTGGCAAGACGTTCCTGCCGTTCATTCTTCCTCGCCATGCCGTCTCCACTCCAGACCGAATCGGAAGCGGGATGAACGGTCTCGAATGCGGCGCGAATGCGGACGCAGTGGACCGGCTGGGCTGGCCGATCTGACATGCTTGCCGACAGAGCTGTTCTCCGGAGCCTATCAGTCTTGTTCCGCGCCACGCGCCGGTAAGGATATGTCGTGTCGCGAAGTTCCCGAGCTTGCGCGAAAAAAGGCCCCGGCAAGCACGTCGCATGCGAGGCCGAGATCGAGCGTCTTCCCATGCGATGGCAGGCGGGCAGGGAAGCGGTAGCTACAGGCGGCTTGAAACCGACGAGCACAGGCCCGATGGTCAACAACATCGCGGCGGTGGATTGGCGGGCCGTGATAGAGTTGGCCGGGCTTTGTCTCTTGTGGTGGCACCGATGATCGCATCCGACCTTCGACATGGCGTGGAACAGCTCGGCGAGATGATCGCGGCGGCAAAGCTGATCGTGCCCTTTACGGGGGCCGGCATCTCGACTGAGTCGGGCATTCCGGATTTCCGCTCGCCCGGCGGCTTGTGGACCCGCAACCGCCCCATCGACTTCGAGGAGTTTTTGGCCAGCCAGGACGCTCGCGAGGAATCCTGGCGGCGGCGGTTTGCGATGGAAGCGACGTTCGCGCAGGCCAAACCCACGCGAGGACATCGCGCACTGGCATCGCTCTATCGTGCCGGCAAGATCCCGGCTGTCATCACCCAGAATATCGACAATCTGCACCAGGCTTCGGGCTTTGCCGCCGAAGACGTCATCGAGCTGCACGGCAACACGACTTATGCGCGCTGCATTGGCTGTGGGCAGCGCTACGAACTATCCTGGGTGAAACAGCGTTTCGAGCCGGACGGTGCCGCGCCGGACTGCACGATCTGCAATGAGCCGGTGAAGACGGCGACCGTCTCCTTCGGTCAGGCGATGCCCGAGGCGGAGATGCACCGCGCGATCGAGCTCGCGCAGCGATCCGACCTGTTCGTCGCGATCGGGTCTTCACTCGTGGTGTGGCCCGCCGCGGGATTTCCGTTGATGGCTAAGGAGGCTGGCGCCAAGCTCGTCATCATCAACCGGGAACCGACTGATCAGGACGACGTTGCCGATCTCGTGCTGCGCTACGACATCGGTGAAACTCTTGGACCGTTCGTCGCCAACTGAGTCCTGAGTGATTCGCAGACGCGCAAGCCTGTTTATAGTTTTCAGGTGTGGCCGATTTTTGTCTATGCGAAGCACAACGGAATGTTATCTTTTGATTCGAGAGATTCGCGTGATTCATCGTGAGTATTGTTGATGATAGCGCGTATTGAGGACGCCGTTGCGGGGGTGGCGTCTCAACACTTCATCTGGTGAGGTCCGGGGTTATGGGGTCGGACGGATTTGAGTCCAAAAAGCTCGGGGTACCGGTGCCTGGTGGGTCTTCACCAAGCCGGCTCGGAGGCGAGTATTCAGGCGGAGCGGAGCGCGATACCGCGATCGATGCCCTGGCGGGACTCGGCGAGAATCTCGTCGAAATCAGCGGCATGATCAAATGGTTCGACGCGTCGAAGGGCTATGGCTTCATCGTGCCTGACAATGGCTGGCCGGATGTGCTTCTGCACGTCACGGTGCTTAGGCGCGACGGCTATCAGACCGCCTATGAGGGCGCGCGCATCGTCTGCGAGTGCGTGCAGCGACAGAAGGGTTATCAGGCTTTCCGCATCGTCTCGATGGATGAATCGACCGCGATCCATCCAGCGCAGATGCTGCCGCCGCGAACCCATGTGTCGGTGACGCCGACCAGCGGGTTGGAGCGTGCGCAGGTCAAATGGTTCAACCGCCTGCGCGGCTTCGGCTTCGTGACCTGCGGTGAGGGCACGCCCGACATCTTCGTGCACATGGAGACGCTGCGGCGCTTCGGTATGACCGAGTTGCGTCCGGGTCAGTACGTGCTTGTCCGCTATGGGCCCGGCTCCAAGGGTATGATGGCGGCTGAAATCCATCCCGAGGCCGGCTCGCCTGCGCTCTCGTCGCACTAACCAATTCCCCGACATAACGAGGTTGTGAATTGGACGGCTCGTCTTCCTGCGGTTGTGCAGGAAGTGGCGCCGGCGGACCTATGCAGGTGCCTGCTGCATCTTGCTGCAGGCGTCGTGAGCGTGTAGTGACGGGCTCAGTCCGAATTGGCCTCCACGGCCATGGGGACATCGGGGTATAGCGCAGCCTGGTAGCGCGGCAGTTTTGGGTACTGCAGGTCGTTGGTTCGAATCCAGCTGCCCCGACCAGTCACAGCATTAAATTTCTCTCTGCTTGTCCCTCGTCGAAGCTGGTTTATCGTGCCCGGCAGTTCCGGCGCGGTTCGCTGTCGTCGAAAGCGGTCGCGCCGCGTAACCCGATTGCCGGCGATCAGTTCGGGTCATCGTCCGTCAATCGATCTCCTGCGGCCGCGCCACGGCGCTGCGCCGCCGGCTGACCGGCCGGAGCACGCGCCGCGCCCTCTTGAAGCCCCTCCAGGCCAGCAGCAACGCCTCTTTCGCTCTCCGAAGGCTCAGCGCAGCGCCGCTAGCGAAATCCGCCTCATCGATCGTGATGCGCCATGTCCACACCGGTGGTGTACGATCCGTGCGCTGCCGAATGTGTCCGGTCGCTTGCGTTCGGCTCTCGTCAAGTACGACGATATATTCGAGCGATCCTTCACGGATCTGTTCGAACTTCTTGTGGCCTACTCTCATTCCGGACGTTGAACCTGCATATCTTGCGATTGCCATTCATAGGATTGAGCGCTTGGCGGCGCTCTACGTACGAGGTTGGCCGATCCGGCGCAGCCTGTCATTCGCACCCGCCTTGCTAGGGATCCGCGTGCGTCAGCGTGTGCGGCGATTCTCGTGCGCGCGCCGTATCATGTGATCCGAAGATTAAGAGCCGATCGGGCACCGAGGCAGCAGAATTCGGAGCAACGCCCGAGGCCTGTCATTCCTGCGTCGGCGAATTTTCCGACGCCTCGTCCGTCGCGGCCGGCCGTCCCAGGGTGAACTGTCCGACCGGCCCTTCGACATGGAAGGGCAGGCCGGTGGCCTTCTCGAACAGATCGATGTCGTTGGTGCCGACGGCGCAGCCGCCGAGCCCCATGTCGGCCGCCATCAGATAAAGCGTTTGCAGCAGCGCGCCGACATCCTTGAGCGTCAGCGCATAGGCGATGGCGCTGTATTTCCATGCCAGCCGCGCGAACCGGGATGTCACGGTGAGCAGGATCTGCGGCGGTGCTTCGGAGCCCATCGCGAATTGCGCGAAGTCCAGCATGGTACCGAACTGCTCGGACTTGGCCGGGATCGGCGTCAACGCGTGCGCCTCGGCATCATAGTGATAGAGGCCTCTCGCCAGGCCCTTGCAATGGCCGACCGTCACGTAGAGTTCGAGCTCATAGGCGCTGCCGGCGGTTGGATAGGGCCGCCGCGTGTAGTCCAGCATCGGACCATCGCTGCCATCCTCGAGATCAAGCGGGCTCTCCCAACGCGACAGCACCCGCGCGGCGCCATCGAGGAACAGCGACAGCTCGGCGAGCGTGATTGGATTCTGGTCATCATGGTCGCGCACCGACGCGCGCTCGCGGAATAGCTTTGCGGCTGATGAAACAGTCTCGGATGGGGCAGGCAGAGCAGCCCTGAGATCGACGCGCTCGCCGGGCCAGCTTGGCCGCACCGACGCGGGTGGTGCGATCGAGTCGAGATAGGGATAGACGCCACCCACCGGGTTGGCCTGCCGTCCCTCGGCGCTGCGGGCGTGAAACAACAGGTCGTGGAAGTCCCACATTACTAGGGTCTCGTCGCCCTCGCTCGCGCGGCGGCCGTCGTCATCGGCTCTCTCCAGCTTGAACAAGATCGCGCAGTCGACGAGCAGGCCCAACAGCTCGTTGCCCGCGAAGCCGACGAGCTTGCGTAAGGCTCCGACCGTCTGCGGCTTCGCCAGCGTGGTCAGCATGGCGGCGATGGCAGGATCGATGATCCGGACCAGCGCACCGGCGCGCGGCGATTCCAGTACCATCTCGCTGCCGCGACGGCGCAGATAAGCGAAGCGAGACAGCGCGATGGTATCGTTGCTCGCGAGCTTTGCCGCGTTGGGCCAATAGTCCGCCATCTGCGGTTCGATGACGGCCAGCTCATGGCCATCGCCCTTGCGCGTGAGCGGATATTCAACAAGACCCCGCCGAGCCAGCAGGCGCGCGACCTGCACGATCTCCTGGTCCACCTCCGTCTTGCCGGCGAGCGTGTTGAGCCCGATGCCGTCTTTCAACGCCAATGCGCGCTCTTTGGCGCGCTCGCTCAGTTGACCGAGATCGAGCGGATAGATGCCGACGAGGGCGCCGAAATGGCCGTTGCTCCAGTTTTCCAACGTGACCTGCGAACTGACGCGAATCGAGAGCACGGGCTGAGCGAGCTGCTGCCGCGCTGCCGCCGGTCGAGCAATTGCCTTGGTATTGGCCTTGCCATTGGCCTTTGTCTTCGGTCGAGCCTTTGTGCTGGCCGCGCCCGGTCGCTTGGTCGTGACCTTGGATTTGGCTTTGGTCGCCCGCCCGCGCTTGGCCATGGCTTTTCCGCGATCAGGAGTGCGGCAAAAACGGCGTCAGCTCGGTCTCCGCGATCGGCTGATCGCGCAAGCCCAGTCTGACCGGGACATTGTAAAGCCGGCCGGGCCCGAAGCGGCGATAGAAGTGACGCAAGCCGGGAACGATGACGCGCACCACCGACACGCCGACGTCGGGCCGCGTCTGGTCCAGCACCATGAAATCATGACCGGCACGGCGGGCAATTTCGACGCAGGCGTCGACTTGCTCGCGTGTGGTCGAGCGCGGGATCGGCAGGCCCAGCTGAGGCGTCGGGATCGGATTCTTGGCCGGCAGCAGGAACGGATAGTTCTCGATCTTGAGCGGCGTGACGCCGTCGAGTGAGGGTTTCTCGCCGCTGCCGCCATTCATCATGCCAATCGCCAGGAACTGGCTGAGCTCGGTCAATGTGCGCAGCAGCGCGATCCGAGGATCAAAGTGCGCGCCCGAACCGAATTCGATGTGCTCCTGACCGTTCTTGATCCAGTGCATGATCGCGACATAGGTCGGGACGCCGAGATCGCTGGTGACGTCGAGCACCCAGACCTTGCGGCCGAAGTCGGCGAACTGGCTCTGCAGGTCGCGGACGTAGGAATCCTCGATGCGGCTGAGATCAACCTCGGCGCGCTGCGAGCGGTTGTACCACCAGATTGCATAAGCATCGCGCTCGACCAGTTCGAGGAAGCCCTGCACGATCGCTTCCTGCACCGTGTTGCCCGCGGCGCAGCCGTTGGAATCGGTGTGGAAGGCGCGCGGGCCGCTGTAGAAGAAATAGAGCAGGCTGGTCGGGATGTACTTGAAACGCTGGTCGCGCAGCGACCACACCGGCGACCATTCGATCCTGGCGTCCGGATCGAACGGTTCCGGCGCCGGGTGCGCTTCGTCGTGTTGGCTATGGTCGTTGCGAATGGCGTATTGCGCCTCGCTGTAATTCAGGATGTCGTTCGGCCTGACCGCCTCGCCCTCGGCAAAATCGGTGAAGCGCTTGGTGCTTCGGATCTCGTCGCCCTGATAGATGCCGGAATAGCGCTCGATCGCCTCCATCAGCGCGCTGGCTTCGGCCTGCTCTGCAGTCGAGCCCTTGCCGAAGCTGCCGCCGGAAAGGCCGGAGCGTAGCTCGTCGACGCTCTGGGCCGGCGCGGAGAAATTATGCTGGGCGAAGAAATTGGTGTTCATCGGCAGATCGGCTTCGATCCGCTCCAGCCGCTTCACCACGCCGGTGAGCGGGCTGACATGCCGCCTGAACCGCGACACCGTGGCGCGCGATGTCATTGTGCGGTAGCCGCCCGAGGTGATGATCAGCTTGGCACCGGCGTCGAGCTTGATCGGCTCGGCCTTGCGGCGCGGATTGAGCAACTTCTTGTCGCCGCAGGTCGGGCATTGCGGCCGCTGCCCGACATAGTGCTTGGCGAGCACGGACCCGGTCAGATCCACGCTCATGATGTGGTTGCCGATATCGGTACGGAAGCCGGTCGCGATCGCCTTGGCGATCTCGACCGCCGCAAACTGGATCGCGCTCTGGCCGATCGCGTTACGCGCAAGCGGCGAGACTGCGACCGCCTTGGCGCCGCCGCGATCGAGAAAGCCCTTGATCTCGCGGTTGCGGATCATGCGGTCGAACAGGCAGGTCCAGCATGCGGTATGGCCGGGCCGAAGCAGCGGACCGACCAGCGGAAACACACCTGAAGGCTGCACCAGCAGCCAGGGCGTCTTGTCGGCGACGCGGCTGCGGTTCAACTCGGCCAATTGCCGTTCGAGATAGTCGTTGACCAGGGTGACCGTGAGATCCGGCGAGCGGTTGACGACGCGTACGCCGAGCGCGCCGAGCGCGGCGGTGAATTCCGCAGCGCCCTTCACGTCGATTGCCTCGACCCGTACCTTGCACTGGCTGAGATTGCGCTCGGCTTCACCTGCCGGCAGGCCGATGCTGGCCCAATAACCGGCGAGCGTATTGTCGGCGACCTTGCCGTCGCTGACGATGACATAGCGACGCTCGACCATGCGATTGAGCGCTTCTTCGACCTTGTCGGCGGGAAAGCTCTTGCCGACCAGCGCGACCAGGTCGCGCGCGGTCTTGCCGCCCTTGCCGATCGCCGTGGCCAGCGCGCAATAGAGCGCGCCATGCAGGAAGAACTTGCGGTCCTCCGAATAGATGCAGACCACGTCCGGCGGAAGCACATAGGCCGTGAAGTTGGGAGCGAATTGCAGAGTGTTGTTGCTGGCGGAGGCACGCGACCCCGAAACGGCTTTGGTCTTGCGGGGGCTCATCGCGATAGCCCTTCAAAGGCGACAGCGTTGCAGCGTGACGAACGGGCCGCATCGGCGACGAGAAGGTTCTGGGGATGGGTCAACATGAGCAGGAGATTCCAGGAGGGGCCGGAGAGAGACCTACGTCGATCGGATCACCGGCCTGGCGGCCAATTTGGCCGATTGTGGGAAGACGACATAAAATAGCCGGGCAGACCAAGTCATGCCCGGCTATCGGATATCTTATCGTCGATCAAAACCAGTGATCAAAGACCTGACGTTGGGCAGATCAGCAAAGACGGCAACCACCCCAGGAGAGGCAGCAGCCGCCGCATCCGCGGCAGCCGGCGCAGCCGCGGCAACCACGACAGCCACGGCAACCACCACAGCCACGGCAACCGCCGCAACCGCGGGCTTCCATGACCTTCTCACCGCCCACATTCTCCTTGTCGAAGAGATGGAAGGTGGCGAGGCTGGTATCGGCGAGCTCTTCCTCACCCAGCGTGATCGGGTGCGTTGCGGAAAGGTCGAGCGTCTTCGGCGCGTCGGCCGCGGTCGGCGCAGTGGCCGCCGTGGCGGCGCCGACCAGGGAGAGAGTCAACCCTGCAGCGCCCAGTGCGGGCACGGCGACCTTCGCCGCGCGCTTCCGCGTCGAAGCTGATTTCTTTTGTGCCATCGTCTATCCTCCATCCTTCGAAAGGTTTGTGTCGATCCGCCCCAGTTTACAGTACGCTGCACCTATAAATCACGCAAGACGCGAGAAGTTTCTCGCGTAACGTAACATCGCGATTCCATTCATCTTTATGAATATCGCGCGTGGCTCGTTTCAGCAAAACGCCACATTCAGCATGACATGCAGGCGTCGCGCGCGCACCAGTTTGCGTATTATTAGTGACATGAGAGCGGACAGAAGTTCAGTGGAAAATGAGGACATGATCGCCGAGCAAGGGCATTTCGTCTGGTACGAGCTCCTCACCACCGACATCGCATCAGCAGCAGCGTTCTATCATCAGGTCCTCGGCTGGGAGGTGCGGGACGCTTCGACCGCCAGGTTCGCCTATCGTGTGCTGACAGCGGACGGCGCACCCGTCAGCGGGCTGATGGCGCTTCCACCCGAGGGGATTGCGCGTGGTGCAGCGCCGCGCTGGGCTGGCTACGTCGCGGTCGACGATCTCGACGCCAGTGTGAGCCGTCTGACGGCGCTGGGCGGCACGGTCTACGTCCCGCCGACCGCAAGCAATATCGGCCGCATCGCCATCGTCGCCGATCCTCAGACCGCCACGTTGGCGCTGGTGGAAGGACCGACCATCGCAGTGCCCCAACGCGATCGGGACAGGATCGGGCGGGTCGGCTGGCATGAGTTGCTGGCTGCCGAGCGAAGGCAGGCGTTCGCCTTTTATGAGGGCCTGTTCGGCTGGCAGACGGTGGGCGGCGACGCCGCCCTCAACGACACCTATCAGTTGTTCGCCATGGGTGCCGACACGCTTGGCGGCATGTTCACCAAGCTGCCGCGAGCGCCGTTCCCGTTCTGGCTCTATTATTTCAACGTCGCTGATCTGAATGTGGCGCTGCAGCATCTGGCGGCGCTCGGCGGCAAAGTGGTGCAGGGACCGATCGAGCAGCCCAACGGAATCTGGATCGCGCGATGTATCGATCCGCAGGGGGCAATGTTTGCAGTGCAAGGTGAGCGGCCCGGCGCCACGTCGGCTGATGCTCCGCCGTTCGAGATCGGCTGGGCGGCCGAATGGGGTGGCTTTACGTCACGTGGCCGCATGATCGAACGGCGCGGGTCGTTGCCCGAGCCGGCTGCGAAGCGCCCACCTTCGAAGCGCTGAGGTGCCCCCGAGCCGGCGATCAGGCCGGCTTGGGCTCGGCCGCGGGCTTCGCCTCCACAGGCTTGGCTTCCGCAGACTTGGCTTCCGCAGGCTTGGCTTCCGCAGGCTTGGGCGCGGGCTTCCCGGCCGGCTTGTCCTGCCGCTTCGACCAGGAAATGTAATAGGCGACCGTGGTCATGATAGCGATGCCGGCCGTGCTCACCAGGATCTGTGCGAGCAGCGAGCCGGAGCTCATCATCAGGGTGAAATGCGCGACGAAGGACAGGAACACGCCGACGCAGAACACGGCGAGCGACTGCTGGCCGCACACCACCAGCGGGTCGAAGGCCCGCCATTCCAGGCCCGACCAGGTCTTCGGCACGAACCGGATCACCAGCACCACGATGACAGCGAAATGCAGGAAGCGGTAGGGCGCCAGGTTGGTCTTGTCGTTCGGGTTGAAGGCCGCGTAGAGCCATTGCGGAAACATGGCTCCGAAGTCCGGAAAGCGTCCTGCCATGGTCATGATCAGCGCGAAGGCGAGATAGGCCAGGCAGAAATACAGCGTCACCGGCGCCATGATGATCGCCATCGATTTGCGCGCACCGCCGAGCGCGCACCAGGAGCCGAACACGAACAGCACCTGCCATGCGTAAGGATTGAAGTACCAGGTGCCGGCGGGGTATGCGGTGAAATTCCAGCCGAAATGCCGTGCCGTCAGCCACAGCAGAATGGAGGCGCCCATGGTGAGGTCGGGCTTGCGCAACATCATCCACAGCACCGGCGGGAAGAAACCCATCAGCACGATGTAAAGCGGCAGCACGTCGAGATTGACCGGCTTGAACTTCAGGATCAGGCCCTGGCCGAGCGTCTCGGTAGCGTGGTCCACCAAGCCGGCGACATTGAATTCATCGATGATCTCGGAATCGCCGAACCGGGTCGCCAGATAGCTGATGGCGGCAATGTAGATCACGAACAGCACGATATGGGCGACGTAGAGCTGCCAGACCCGCTTGAACAGCCGGGTGGCGCCGACCAGGAACCCGCGGTCGATCATCATTCGTGCATACACGAAAGAGGCGGTGTATCCGGAAATGAACACGAACAGGTCGGCGGCGTCGGAAAACCCGTAATTTCGCGTCGTGACCCAATTCACCACATTGTCCGGGATATGGTCGAGGAAGATCGCCCAGTTCGCGATGCCGCGGAACAGGTCGAGCCGGAGATCGCGGCCCTTCTCCGGAAGGGTGGCATTAATTTTCATGGGCGGGCTTCGACGTACCGTTGGAGTGAAGAGCGTCCAGAAGTATGGGGCCGCCGTGCCAGTCATCCAAGATTGTCAGGAAGCGGCAGAATGACTATACGGGGCGGGAAATAGGTAGCATCCAGGGTGGGAATCATCGATCAAATTCCCGAAAGGTGCCTCTAGCCCATCCCGGAGGTTTCCGCCACGCGCTTTACTGCCGCCCCGAAAGGTCCTGTCCACCGATGACCGCACGCATTTTTAAGCCGGCCAAGAACGCGATGCAATCCGGCAAGGC
This sequence comes from Bradyrhizobium sp., assembly GCF_049798375.1. GTDB lineage: Bacteria > Pseudomonadota > Alphaproteobacteria > Rhizobiales > Xanthobacteraceae > Bradyrhizobium. Next base: position 10,801 of record NZ_JBARGP010000393.1, on the reverse strand, counting down.
GAAGACCCGTGAGTGGCAGCTCGACTACGAGCCGGAGCAGCCGCGCGCGATCGAGCCGCTGATGGGCTGGACCTCGTCCTCCGACATGAAACAGCAGGTCACGCTGCGCTTTCCCACCAAGGAAGAGGCGATCGCCTATTGCGAGCGCAAAGGCATCGCCTACCAGGTGATCGAGCCGAAGGAGGCCGTGAAGCGGCAGGTCGCCTATGCCGACAATTTTGCCTTCCGGCGCGGCGAGCCTTGGACGCACTGACCCTGGTCGTGCTGCAGCCATCCCGTCGCATTTAAATGATGAAGCTCGAGTCCGTCGAGATCCCTTGCTGCGGGATTTCGACAGGTCATGCGTTTTCGTTGGTGCCGCCCCCATCCTGAAAGTCAGGGTTGCCCTGCGGCGCAGGGCAGTGCCACCATGCGGCTAAACCAGCGCCGTGCTTCGTGCGGCACCCGACACAGCTGAAGGCCATGCCGCTCCATTCCAGCATTGATCCCGCTTCCTCCGATTTCGCGCGCAACGCTGATGCCATGCGCACGCTGGTCGCCGATCTCAACGACAAGCTCGGCCAGGTTGCCGGCGGTGGCGGCGAGACAGCGCGCAAGCGCCATCTCGCGCGCGGCAAGATGCTGGCGCGCCAGCGCGTCGATCTCCTGCTCGATCCCGGCACGGCGTTTCTCGAGCTGTCGCCCCTCGCGGCCTACGGCCTCTACGGTGGCGACGTGCATTCGGCGAGCATCGTCACGGGGGTCGGACGCATTGCCGGACGCGAATGCGTCATCGTCGCCAACGATGCCACCATCAAGGGTGGCACCTATTACCCAATGACCGTGAAGAAGCATCTGCGGGCGCAGGACATTGCCCGACAGAACAATCTGCCATGCGTCTACATGGTCGATTCCGGCGGCGCCTTCCTGCCGCTGCAGGATGAGATATTCCCGGACGAACGGCATTTCGGCCGCATCTTCTACAATCAGGCGCAGATGTCGGCTCAAGGGATTCCGCAGATCGCGATCGTGATGGGCTCGTGCACGGCAGGCGGTGCCTATGTGCCGGCAATGTCGGATGAGAGCATCATCGTACGCAATCAGGGCACGATCTTCCTCGGCGGTCCGCCGCTGGTCAAGGCCGCGACCGGCGAGGTGGTGAGCGCGGAAGAGCTCGGCGGCGCCGACGTGCATTCGCGGCAATCCGGCGTCACCGATCATTACGCGCAGAACGATGCCCATGCGATCGGGATCGCGCGGCGGATCGTCGAAACGCTGAAGCCGGCGGGATCGCGCAATCAGCTCAATATGCGCAAGGCACGGGAGCCTCTGTTCGCGTCGGAGGAGATCTACGGCGTGGTGCCGGCCGACGGCCGCAAGCCGTTCGACGTGCGCGACATCATCGCGCGCGTGGTGGACGGCTCCGAGTTCGACGAGTTCAAGAAGCTGTACGGTCAGACCCTGGTGTGCGGCTTTGCGCATATCTGGGGCTATCCGGTGGGCATTATCGCCAACAACGGCATCTTGTTCAGCGAGAGCTCGCTGAAGGGCGCGCACTTCATCGAGCTGTGCTGCCAGCGCGGTATTCCGCTGGTGTTCCTGCAGAACATCACTGGCTTCATGGTTGGCAAGAAATACGAGGCCGGCGGCATCGCGCGCGACGGCGCCAAGCTGGTGACCGCGGTCGCAACTGCATCAGTACCGAAGTTCACGGTGGTGATCGGCGGCTCCTACGGCGCCGGCAATTACGGCATGTGCGGGCGGGCCTATTCGCCGCGCTTCCTGTGGATGTGGCCGAATGCGCGCATCTCGGTGATGGGCGGCGAGCAGGCGGCGATGGTGCTGAGCCAGGTTCGCCGCGACAATATCGAAGCGAAGGGCGAGAGCTGGGCGGCCGAGGAGGAAGAGCAATTCCGCAGCCCCATCCGCGCGCAATATGAGAGCCAGGGTAATCCCTATTACGCCACCGCGCGGCTGTGGGATGACGGCGTGATCGATCCCGCCGACACGCGCCTGGTGCTGGGGCTCGGCCTTTCCGCTACTGCCAATGCGCCGATCGAACCGACCCGGTTCGGCCTGTTCAGGATGTGATGATGGCCCATCCCGCATTGTACCGGCGCTTCCGCAAGCTCCTGATAGCCAACCGCGGCGAGATCGCCGTGCGCGTCATCAAGACCGCGCGCGCGATGGGAATCAAGACCGTCGCGGTTTATTCCGAGGCCGACCGCAACGCGATGCATGTCGCGCTCGCCGATGAAGCGGTGCTGCTGGGACCGGCGCGGGCCCGTGACAGCTATCTCAACATCGAGCGGCTGATCGCGGCCGCGCGCCAGACTGGCGCCGAGGCTGTGCATCCCGGCTACGGCTTCTTGTCGGAAAATGCCGAATTCGCGCAGGCCTGCGCCGAGGCAGGTCTCGTCTTCGTCGGACCCACGCCCGCGATGATGACCGCGATGGGCTCGAAGTCCGGCTCCAAGGCGCTGATGGAAAAGGCCGGGGTGCCGCTGGTACCGGGCTATCACGGCGAGGCGCAGGACGAGGCCATGCTGGCGAAGGAAGCTGATCGGATCGGCTTCCCGGTGCTGGTGAAAGCCTCGGCCGGCGGCGGCGGCCGCGGCATGCGCGTGGTGAACGCTGCGGCCGAGCTGCCGGCAGCGCTGACCAGTGCCAAGCGCGAGGCCAAGGCGGCGTTCGGCGACGATCGCATGCTGATCGAAAAATACGTCCAGAACCCGCGCCACATCGAAGTGCAGATCGTCGGCGATAGCCACGGCAATTTGGTCTCGCTGTTCGAGCGCGAATGCACTTTGCAGCGCCGGCATCAGAAGGTGGTCGAGGAAGCGCCGTCACCGACGCTCGATGCCGCGCAGCGCGAGGCGGTGTGCGCGGCGGCACGCCGCGCCGCGGGTGCGGTGAACTATGTCGGCGCCGGCACCATCGAGTTCGTCTCCGACGGCAAGGACGTGTTCTTCATCGAGATGAACACGCGTTTGCAGGTCGAGCATCCCGTCACCGAGCTGATTACCGGCGTCGATCTGGTCGAATGGCAGCTGCGTGTCGCCTTCGGTGAAAAGCTGCCTCTGAAGCAGGACGAGATCCGGTTGAACGGGCACGCCATCGAGGTGCGGGTCTACGCCGAGAACCCGGCGAAGAACTTCATGCCCTCGGTCGGCCGCATCACGACCTGGCGGCTGCCGGAGCAGTCCGGTGGGTTGCGCATCGATGCCGGCTATTGCGAGGGCGATGCCGTCTCGCCTTATTACGACGCCATGCTCGCCAAGATGATCGCCTGGGCGCCGACGCGGGAGGCTGCGATTGCGCGGCTCGATCGCGGGCTGGAAGAGACCGACGTCCGCGGCATCGTCACCAACGTCGCGTTCCTGTCAGCGCTGGTCACTCACCCCAGTGTCGGCGCCAACACCATCGACACCGGCTTCATCGAGCGCGAACTGCAAGCGTTGACCGCGGCGTCGCCGGCGGCCGGCGAGTTGGAGCTTTGCGCCGCCGTCGCTGCCATTTTGGCCGACGAACAGGTGAAGTCCGCCGGCGAACCGGTGTCGCCCTGGCGCAACTCCGGCTGGATGCCAGTCGGCACGCGGCAGCGCGTGTTCGTGTTCCGCGATCGTGCCGGAGGTGAACCGCAGACGATCACATTGTCCTATGGGGACGGAGGGTCGACCCTCGTGATCGCGGAACATGCTTGGTCCTTCACCCAGGCTGCGTCGGGCCGTGGCGGATTCGACCTTGTGCTCGATGGTCTCAAGTCCCATGTCGTCGCCATGGTCGACGGCCACGAGCTCTATCTGCGCACCCGCAATGGCCGTTTCGACCTGCATTGGATCGACCCGTTCGGCGGCGAGGACGAGGAGCAGGGCGGCGAGGACAAGATCGTCGCACCGCTGCCCGGCACCGTTGTGGCGCTGCTGGCCGAAGTAGGCGAGACCCTGGAGAAGGGCGCACCGATCCTGACGCTCGAGGTCATGAAGATGGAGCAGACCTTGCGGGCGCCGTTCGCCGGCGTGCTGAAGGCGATCAAGTGCAAGGTCGGCGACATCGTGCAGGAAGGCGTCGAGCTCGCGGAAGTCGAACCCTCAGCTTAAGCGAGGTCATCATGAGCGACAGCGTCCGTATCATCGAGATGGGCCCGCGTGACGGGCTGCAGAACGAGAAGACGCCAGTCAGCCCGGCTGATCGCATCGCCTTCGTGCGTGCGCTGGTCGATGCAGGCCTGAAGACGGTCGAGGTTGGCGCGTTCGTGTCGCCGAAGGCGATCCCGCAGATGGTCGGTTCGGACGAGGTGATGCGCGGCGTCGCGCAGCTTCCGGGCGAATTCCACGTACTGGTACCGAACGTGAAGGGCTATGAGGCGGCGCGGGCCGCCGGCGCCATGGTAATCTCGGTGTTCGCGGCGGCCTCGGAAGGTTTTTCGCGCGCCAACATCAATTGCGGAATTGAGGAATCGCTGGAGCGGTTCAAGCCGGTGGTGGCCCGCGCGCGGGCCGACGGCATCAAGGTGCGCGGCTATGTCTCATGCGTGCTCGGCTGCCCGTATGAGGGCGAGATCAAGCCGCAGGCCGTGGTCGATGTCGCCAAGGCGCTGTGGGATCTCGGCTGCTATGAGATTTCGCTCGGCGATACCATTGGCGTCGGCACGCCCGACAAGGCGCGGGCGATGCTGCGCGCGGTTGCCGGCGATGTGCCGGTCGCGCATCTCGCCATGCATTTCCATGACACCTATGGCCAGGCGCTGGCCAATCTTTATGCCGGCATGGAGGAGGGCGTTCGCGTGATCGACGCTGCCGCCGGTGGTCTCGGCGGCTGCCCGTTCGCGCCGGGCGCGACCGGCAATGTCGCCACGGAAGACGTCGTCTACATGCTCGAAGGCATGGGGATTACGACCGGCGTCGACATGTCCAAGCTGCTCGCCGCCACCAACGAGATCAGCCGCCTGATTGACCGGCCGCCGGTCAGCCGCGTCGCCTCGGCGCTGAATGCGAAAAGGAAGAGAGCGAATAGCGAGTAGCGATGGCGAATAGGGAAGAACCTCTATTCGCTATTCCTTGTTCGGCATTCGCCAGCCGCGCTAGCGGCTCGCGTCGACGCCCATGACCAGGTCCGGCAGCAAGGTCGAGATCTGCGGCACGAAACAGAGCAGCAGCACCGCGGCCATCATCAACAGCACGAACGGCAGCGTGCCCCAGATCACCTCGCTCAGGGGAATGTCGGGTGCGACGTTCCTGATAACGAAGATGTTCAACCCCACCGGCGGATGGATCAGCCCCATCTCCATCACGATCGTCATCACCACGCCGAACCAGATGATGTCGAAATTCGCCGCACGCAGCGGCGGCAGGATGATCGGCGCGGTCATCAGGATGATCGACACCGGCGGCAGGAAGAAGCCGAGGCAGATCACCATCGCCAGAACCGCGAACAGCAATCCCCAGCGCGGCAGATGCATCGCCACGATCGATTCGGCCGCCGACTGCGAGATATGCAGGTAGCTCATCACGTAGGAATAGAGCAGCGACATGCCGATGATCAGCATCAGCATGGTGGATTCACGTATTGTGGCCTTCATGATCGGCGCGAGGTCGGTCGGCCGCCAGACCCGGTAGATCAGGGCGATCAGCACCAGCGCCAGGATGCCGCCGAGGCCGGCCGTCTCCGATGGCGTGGCGAAGCCGCCATAGAGCGCGATCATGACGCCGGTGAGCAGCAGCACGAACGGGATCACCCGCGGCAGCACCGAGAAGCGCTGCGCCATGGTGAAATCGTCCTCGGCCAGGATCGACGACCAGGCGCCGCCCTTGTCATACGCGACTTTTGCCGCCGCATATTCCCGCCGAAAGCGGATCACCGCATAGCCGCCGAACAGCGAGACCAGCAGAAGCCCCGGTCCGATGCCGGCCAGGAACAGACGTCCGAGCGACTTCTCGGCCGCGACCGCGAACAAAATCATGGTAATCGAGGGCGGCAGCAGGATGCCGAGCGTGCCGCCGGCTGCGATGATGCCGGCCGCAAAGCCGCCGGAATAGCCGCGCTTGCGCATCTCCGGAATACCGGCCGAGCCGATCGCCGAGCAGGTCGCCGGCGAGGAGCCCGCCATCGCCGCAAACAGCGCGCAGGCGAACACGTTGGCGACGCCGAGACCGCCGGGGACGCGGTGCAGCCAGGCGTGCAAGGCCGAGTAGAGATCCTGGCCGGCCCGCGAGCGGCCGATTGCGGCGCCCTTCAGGATGAAGAGCGGGATCGACAGCAGCGTGATCGACGCCATCTCCTCATAGACGTTCTGCGTCACCGTATCGAGCGAGGCTGCGGGCATGTAGATCGCCATGAACACCGCGGCGACGGCGCCGAGCGCGAACGCGATCGGCATGCCTGCAAACATCGCAAACAGCGTGGCGATGCCGTAAGACAGGCCAATTCCAAACACGCTCATCGACGGGCTCCGGTCGGCGACATCACAATCTGCAGCAGCAATTGCACGCAGAGCAGCGTCATGCCGGCAGCCATCAGGCCATAGGGGATATCCAAGGGCGGCGACCACATCGAATTGGAGACCTGGCCGTCATCCCAGGCTTCGTAGGTCAGCGTCCACGACTTCCAGGTGAAAAAGACGCAGAACAGGAAGGTCGCGACATCGACAATCCAGAGCCGGATACGGTTCACTCTGGGCGACAGCAGACCAACAAAGGCCTCGATGCTGACGTGGCCGCGCTGCTCCTGCACATAGGCTGCGGTCATGAAGGTCGCGCCGACCAGCAGGAAAACAGCGGCCTCGTCCTGCCAATAGTTGGCGGCCTGAAACAGGGCGCGGCCGATCACGCTGTAGCTCAATATGACGCAGGCCGCGATCAGCGCGAGTGCGGCAAACACGATAATGATACGATTGAGCAAGGATAGGCCACGCGCGATCCCCGCCAACGGACCTGTGCCGGCGGGGATATGGGTCGTGGTCTCGCCCGGAAGCGGACCGTGCATCATGCTGCGACGTCGTTCGCGAGCTTCAGCAGGTTCGCGGCGGTCTTGGTCTTGGCGCCGTAGTCCTTCCACGCGGTGTCGCGGGCGATGTCGCGCCATTTGTTGACGGTGGCGATGTCGAGCTCGGTCACGGTCGCGCCGGCCTTTTGGTAGACGCTGGCGACTTCCATATCGTCGTCCTGCGCGCCCTTGCGGCCGAACGCTTCGAGCTCTGCGCCGACGGCGAGGATGATATCCTGGTGGTTCTTCGGCAGAGCGTCGAAGATCGACTTCGACATCATCAGAGGCTCCAGCATGAACCAGTAGGATGCCTTGGCGCCGGACGTGAGGGATTTGGAGACCTCTTCGAGCCGGAACGAGATCAGGCTGGTGGAGGAGGTGAGGCCGGCGTCGCAAGCTCCGGTCTGCATCGCGGTGTAGATTTCATTTGATGGCACCGACAGCACTGAGGCGCCGGCCGTCTGCAGCACCATGTCCATCTCGCGGGATCCGCCGCGCACCTTGAGACCCTTGGCGTCTTCGGGGGCGACCAGCCCGCGCGAGCGGCTCGCGACGCCGCCGGCCTGCCATACCCAGGTGAGCAGGATGATGCCCTTGTCGGCGAGGAAGTCCGACAGCGCCTTGCCGACCGGCGAGGTCTTCCAGCGCGTGCCCTGGTCGTAGGTCGTCACCAGGCCCGGCATCAGCCCGATATTGGTCTCCGGCACTTCGCCGCCGGCATAGGGCATCGGATAGAGGCTGATGTCGAGCGCACCCTTGCGCATCGCCGAGAACTGCGCGTTGGTTTTGATCAGGGAGGAGTTCGGATAGATCTCGGCGGAGATATCGCCGCCCGAGCGCTTCTTCACTTCCTCGGCGAACATCCGGCAGAGCCGATCGCGAAAATCGCCCTTGTCGATGGTGCCGCCCGGAAACTGGTGCGAGATCTTCAGGGTGGTGGCAGCCTGCGCCGCTCCGATTCCGAAGCGGAGGATGGCGGGCGCAGCGAATGCCGATGCGATGAGATGACGACGTGAGAGCATGAGTTTTCCCCTGGACAACTTCTGATTGGTTTCGCCGGCCCATCCGGCGACAGAGCGCGATCAGCCGGTTCGGTTGGAAATACCTCTAGTCGATGAGCGCGCATCGTTCGAGGTCCAACTGACGGGAAGCGACAATTTGTTGCGGCGCACCCGCCGCGATCAAACCGGCTTGCTTACTCATTCACTAACATGCTGATCACGGGCGAAATTGTGTCGAACCCGGCGGATTCGGGCGCGCAAGGCAGCAAAAACGGCCGGCTAATCGGCCTTCGTCGCTCCGCTATCACCGCACATGCCGACGGTTGTGCGCAGGCCGCGCGAGTGACCGGATTTGATACAACTGTGACGAAATACAACTGTAACGAGATTGGCTGTGATCGACCGCGCTGCGCGCGATCCTCCGACAAAAAGAATCTGACACGACGTAACACATGGTCATGCCGATACGTCGAGCAGGGGAGCGGCACTAATGTCGCGATCAACCCTCATGTCTTGGGAGACCTCATCATGACCACCCGCTTCATTCTCGGCCTCTCTGCCGCGGCTTTCTCGCTCAACGTCGCGCTGGCTCCGGTCGCCTTCGCAGAGGACAAGATGGGCAAGGACGACGCCATGAAGAAGGAGACGATGTCTCACGACAGCATGAAGAAGGACACCATGTCGAAGGACACCATGTCGAAGGACGGCATGAACAAGGGCGATGCCATGTCCAAGGACAGCATGAAGAAAGACGACGGCATGATGAAGAAATGAGGTCGCGTCGCGCCGTATCCGACATCGACGGGCCCGCGCACGATCACCTCGCCATTTCAGCAGCAGGCCGATGCAATATTGCACTCGGCCTGCCAACAGAAAATGGAAGGAATCGAAACTGGAGACGGAATGACGAGGCGCGACGCTGATCATGGCAGCGTCGCCGGCTACGTTCCGGGCTACTTCTTTTTGCCGCGTGCCTTGCGTGCCGCATAGCGTGCGTCACGCTTGGCCTTCTGGTCGGCCTCCGCCTCGGCCTGCCGGGCGGCAGTCTCTTGTGCCTCACGCGCAAGCCGGGCGGCTTCCTCCGCCGCAGCCGCTTCCTGGTGGCGCTTCTCTTCGGCCTTGGCGGCCTCACGCTCCAGGCGAGCCTGTTCACGGCGAGCTGCCGCGGCTTCGCGCTCCTCGCGCCTTTTCACGACTTCGGGATCATCCGGTCGGGGCTGCGCGCGAAATTTGTTCAGAAGGCTCTTGCGTGCCTCTTCCGCCGCCTTCTGGCGGTCGGCAAAACCGGGTTGCTTGAATGCGCTCATCGAACGTCGTCTTCGTCTGATCTGATGTTGGTGTGGGACTGATTTGCCCGTCAAATAACCGCTTTGCCATGTGCATATCAAGCAGCTCGGCGCGACAAGCACGGGTATCTACATTGTCTCCCATGCGGATGACAATTGTTTATCGCACGTTCGCGCACATGGGTGGCGTGAGATGCTTGCAAACCGCTTTCGAATCTCTATCTGAGGCACCCGTCACGTGATGGTGGTCAGCCGGTTGTGAACCGGTTCACAGGAATAAGCGCGGCGCGGCTTCATTCTGCATCATGCCCGCTTTTTTCGAAGGAGTACCGTCATGACCTCGTCACCGTCGCGGCGTAGACGCCTTGCGCTCGCCGTTGCAGCGGCAGCGCTGGCCGCCAGCGCCTGTATCATGACCGCCGTCTTTGCCCGTCCCGTCACCGTGGCGAGCAACCTCCTGGGCGCGGACTGGCAATGCCGGCGCATCGTCTGGGTGACCAGCTGTACCAGGGTGCAGCCCGAGGTCCCCGCTGTCAGGGCCTCGCCGAAGGAGCCGGTCGTCTGGCGTCCGGTCTGACGGGACGGGGCGATGACTGAACCCGCACCGGGGCAGCCCGAGCTTGGTCAAGCGACGCCTAGCCCAGCAACGCCTGGTCCAGCAAAGCCTGGTCCAGCAAAGCCTGGTCGGCCAAAGCTTGCTCATCCCGGGCCTGTTCCAACCGATTCCGGCCGGCGAGGCGCTATCGCCGGCCTCCTGGTCGCAGCCGCCATGCTCGCCTTTGGCCTATGGCTCGCCCATAACCTCGGCTCGGCCAGTCGGCTGCAGGACTGCCTGATGTCCGGCCGGACCAATTGCAACACGATCGAGCCGGCCCGCTGACGGTGCCCCGGGCCGCAAAATTGTCGCGATCTTACCGATTTGTAACAGCTCCCGGCGGTTGAGAGTGTTGCTGCGGCGTCCGATCGCCACGACAATGAATTCGATGATTTGAGTGCTTCGGCACGGCTAAGGTGAGGGGTAGGCGAGAATGACTGCATTCAGCCGAACAAGATTGGTGCTGCCGATGGTGTCCCTGCTGGCAGCGGCGTCGCTGTCCGCGCAAGCCCAGGAGCCGGAACACCACGGTCCGGGCGGGCCGGCTCCGCGAGGAGCGCCGGCTGCACGGCCTGCACCTGCTCCGGGACATCCGGCCGGGCCAGTTGGCGGACATCCGGGCGGCCCGGTTGCGGGGCATCCGGGCGGGCCGGCCGGTTTCCATGCCGCAGGGCCGGGACACCCGGGCCCCGTCGTGGGCCGCGGTCCCGATGCGCGCTTCATGCACGGGGCCATCGCTGCGCACAGTTTCGGCGGCCATCCGTATCGCGGCCGGATGGGCTGGGAAGGGGGCCGTTGGCGTCATGAGGTCCACGACGGCCGCAATGGCTGGTGGTGGGACGTCGGCGGCGTCTGGTATTATTATCCGCAGCCGATGGAAGGCCCGCCGGCCTATGTCTCGGAGGACTTTGCCGACGACGTGGTCTATGCGCCCGATGCTGCGTATGACCCGGGTC
>NZ_JBARGP010000392.1:0-3671 GCF_049798375.1 Bradyrhizobium sp. | reverse complement strand
GTGTCGCGCGCCATGGAAAACTGCCCCCTCGGCGCCATGAGGAATTGCCCCCTCCTTGGATAGCCAAGGAGAGAGCAAATGAACGAGGAACGAATCACTAGAGGCTCGTCGTGGAGTGATCCACGGGGGCAGGTAATGAAGACGCGGGATGACGTGGCGGAGATGTTGCGCCTGAGGGCGTGCGGATGGGGGCTGAAGCGGATTGCGCGCGAGCTGGGCTGCAGCCATCACACGGTGAAGGGTTATGTGGCGGCGGGCGGGGTGAAGCCGTTTAAGTCGCCCGAGAGGCCGCAACGGCTCCATGGCCTTGAGGACTGGCTGCGCGAGAGGTTCATTCGCCATCGTGGCAATGCGGACGTGGTGCGCCAGGATCTATTGACTGAGAAAGGCGTGACAGTCAGCCGGCGAACGCTGCAGCGCGCGGTGCAGCCTTATCGGCAGGCGCTGAAGGCGGAGGCGCTTGCGACGACTCGGTTCGAGACATCTCCGGGTCGCCAGCTGCAAATCGACTTCGGGGAGCGTCTGGTCGAGATCGGCGGAACGAAGGTCAAGGCATTCGTGTTCGTGGCGACGCTCGGACATTCGCGACGGCTCCATGTGCGAGCGTTCCGGGCCGAGAAGCAAGAACACTGGTTTGCCGGGCTCGAGAGCACATTCACCACCTTCAGCGGTGTACCCGAGGAAGTGCTGATGGATAACCCACGCGCACTTGTGGTGCGCCACGACGCGGTGAGCCGGTCGGTTCAGTTCAACGACAGGCTGATTGCCTTCTCGAAGCACTGGGGCTTCCGTCCTCGCGCCTGCGCACCATATCGGGCACGCACAAAGGGCAAGACGGAGAATGGCGTTGGCTATGTGAAGAAGAACGCGATCGCAGGTCATTCCTTTGCAAGTTGGGAAGCGTTTGAGGCCCATCTCGCCAGGTGGGAGCGAGAGGTTGCGAACGTTCGTATCCACGGCACGACCGGCGAAGCACCGATCATCCGCTTCGCACGAGACGAGGCCCACCGGTTAAAACCGCTCGGCGGGCGGTCCTCGTTCGGATCATTGCGCGAGCTAACCCGGATCGTCGGCAATGATTGTGCCATCGAGATCGACACCAACAGTTACTCGGTACCCTGGCGCCTTATTGGTGAGCGCGTCGCGGTGACCGTCGCGGCTGGCGAGGTGCGGATCCGCCATGGCGTGCACCAGGTCGCGGTTCACGAGCAATCGAAGGGGCGCCGGGTGCGGATCGTCGATCCGATCCATCTCGATGGTATTGCCGGGCGCAATGGCGCGGTCCGCCGGCCAGAGATTGCAGCGGCGGTGCCGGGGTCGTCTCCCCCGCATTCGTTGTTGCGTCCGCTTGCCGAATATGAAGCCGTGATCGGGGGAAGCTTCTGATGACGCGCGCAAAGAAGGCAACCGAAGCACCGACTGATCCCCTTGATGCCATGCTGGCGCGATTGCAGCTCTCCGGCATCCGCGATCAGCTTGATAGTTTGCTCGACGAGGCGGCGCGCGCGAACCTGTCAGCGCGTGAGACGCTGATCCTGCTGTGCGAACGTGAGATCGCGCGCAAGGATCATCGGCGCATCGATATGGCGCTGAAGCTTGCACACTTCCCGGCCGTAAAGGAGCTCGCAGGCTTCGACTTCGAGGCGCAGCCCTCGATCGATCCCAAGCAGATCCGCGACTTGGCCGCGTCACGTTGGATCGCCAACGGCGAGAATGTGCTGCTGCTCGGCCCGCCGGGCGTCGGTAAGACGCACTTCTCGATCGCACTCGGGCGAGAAGCGATCCTGGCCGGTTACACGGTGCAGTTCACCACGGCGACGACGCTCGTCGCGGGCCTCGCCAAAGCGCATGGCGAGCGGCGCCTGGACGAGAAGCTGCTCGCGCTGGCGAAGCCGAAGCTGCTCATCGTCGACGAGCTCGGCTATCTGCCGCTGGAGCCGGACGCCGCGCATCTGTTCTTCCAGCTGGTCAGCCGCCGTTACGAAACCGGTGCCATGCTGATCACGTCGAATCGCAGCGTTGCCGAATGGGGCACCGTGTTTGCCGATCCCGTGGTCGCCACCGCGATCCTCGACCGGCTCCTGCACCACAGCCACGTGCTGACGATCCGCGGCGACAGCTACCGGCTCCGCGCCAAACGGAAGAGCGGCCTCATCAAGGCGCCGCCCGCCGGTGACGGCCCTCCGGTCGGCTCCGCCTCCCTCCGTCCCGTCACTGGCGGAAACGACCATCAAACAACATCATGAAACCGAGGGTGGGGGCAGTTCCTCATGGCGCCGAGGGGGCAGTTCCGGATGGCGTTTGACAGGCAAAGCGGGCGCATGGGCCACTGATCATCGGTGTTGACCCTGCACGGTTCGGAGCCGATAGCACGGCGGTTGCCTGGGCACGGTAGCGCGATCGCAAAAATTCAAGAAACGGCACAAGCTGGACACGATGCGCACCGCTGGCTGGATCGCCTCTGGGGAAATTGCGAGTGACTGCGGCTAGAAGCTCTCCACGACCGGCGACATTGCGGGGCGGGCCCTGTTCCGCTCTCTGTAACGATCTCGCGAGCCTCTCGAAGCGCCTTAGGAAGAACACCATCAATTGCCAGGTTTTCCCGAATGGTTTAGGGAGAGGCTTCACTTGTTCGCGAGAGAAGAGTTGGTGTTCCTGTCCGACTGCTCCCGACATCTCGCGCGCGAGATCGAGTCTGTTCGATATTTGCGAGCTGCCGTCCAGCGCGCGGAAGCACAAGCAGCTGGAGGGAGTATGGTCGTTCGGGCAATTGCTCCACTGATCCCCAAGCGGAGCGCGTTCGCTGCCGTAGCAGTAGTCTATTCTTTCTTGGCCTTAGCGTTGCTGTTATCACCCGTTTGGCTGACCGCTTTCGGGCTCCAAAAGATTAGGCGGAAGATGAAGTCAGCCTTGCAGGGCCGCGGGAAAAAAGCTGGACAGCTTGCCCATACGCTCGGACTATTGTTTTCCTGAAGATAGATCGCGACTGATCCCGCATGCTTCCGATAAGACAAAAGCCCGTGCCCTGGGGGCGAGCACGCGGCTCTCTTTGTACTAAGTTGAAGGCCGCTTCCGACCTGATGCCGGTGTGGTCTCTTCGGACCCGCTTGGTGGCCGCCATCTATCCAGCTTGCCGACCAAGCGCAGCTGGCCCAAGTGCGCCCGACTGCGGTGAGGCACTGCGGCACCTCCGCGATTGCTTCTAACAGCAGTTGCTAACAACCTCATGGCAATGAGAGCCACATTCACCGACAGCCAAATCCCTAGGCCGGCGATTATTTGCCCATAGCTCGCTTTCATGAAAGTCCCTCGGGCAATCTGTCGTTTGGAGCTTGGGCGCAGCCACCTTCGAAGCGTCCGGCAGACCAGAAGAGAAGCAGCCGAGCACGCTCCGCCTTCGGGAAGGTGTGAGGCGAGCGGCTCGGCTGTCATGCCGCGCGGCGGTGCGGCAATCGCCTTCGGCTCGACGCCGAAAGTCATATTTGTGCTTTAAAGTGCAGAGCGTTTCTATGAAGCGCCATTCCAAGCAAGCCGGCCAAAACAAGCATCGCACCGGCGGAAATTAGAGAACACGCGAACACCATGTTGCCTACCCTTCGCGGGTGAGCCCGAAACAGTAGAGGCTTTCGCCGCACGTCATCACTGATCAAAAAGCAAGCTGAGTGGAGTGT
>NZ_JBARGP010000391.1:0-2439 GCF_049798375.1 Bradyrhizobium sp. | reverse complement strand
GCATGCGACAGCGAGGTGCGGATGATGATGCGGGCGCGGTTGGCGTGCGGCTGCATGATAGCGACGCAGCTTTCGACCAGCTCGTTGAGGTTCTGGTTCGTGAAGGCGAGATCGAGCTTGCCGGTCTCGATGCGCGAGAGCTCGAGCAGATCGTTGATCAGCGTGACCACCCGCTCGCCGGAAGAGCGGATGTCCTTCATGTAGTCGAGATAGCGCGCGTTGCCGAGCGCGCCGAAGCGCTCGCCGATCATGACCTCGGCAAAGCCGATGATCGCGTTCAGCGGCGCGCGCACCTCGTGGCTGATCCGCGCCAGCATGTCGGCCTTGGCGTTGGCGGCACGGTCGGCGAGGCGCCGCGCCTGCGACAGCTCGTTTTCGCCGCGCCGTGTCTGCGACAGGTCGCGAAACACCGCGAAAAAATTCGGCCCCGCGGGACGGGTCCGCCCGATCGTGATCGACAGCGGGATCAGGCCGCCTTGGCTGACTCGCCCGAGCACCTCGCGGCCCTGATCGAGCAGACTGGCAACGCCGGCTTCCCGCACGCTTTCCAGATAGTCCAGCACGAGACGGGTGCTCTCGGTCGCGAACAGCTCGATCAAATTGCGCTTGATGAGCTGCGCGCCATCATAGCCGAACAGCGCCTCGGCGCTGCGGTTGCAGGCGTGGATGTTGCCGCCGGCATCGAACATCAAGATGCCCTCGGCGGTGACGTCGAGGATGGCGCCGAGGTCCTCGGCATCGGCCTGTCCTGCAGCAGCCAGCGGCGGAATCACCAGCGGTTGCGGCGCCGGCGGGGGCGGCGCAGTGCTCACAGGCGTCTGCGCCGGCTGAGGCGCGGTCGCTGCAGTCGCGTCGGGACGCGGCGTGAAGATCAGCGCGTGCGCGGTGTCGCCGTCCCAGCTGATCGTGAACAGCCGCGCGGCGGCCGCGAGGCCGTTGCCATCGGCAGCCGAGATCATCACCGGCGTGCCGGCTTCCGACGTGCTGGAGGAGGTGGAGACACCGGGCTCGACATAGAGCGCATCGAGGCCGCCGGCCTGTTCCAGCGCGGCAAGGCTGGCGTAGCCGATCTGCGCCAGGAAGGCGTCGTTGGCATAGAGCAGCCGGTCGAGGCGATAAATCAGCACGCCGCCGGGCAGCAGGTCGAGCAGGATGCGGTCGCGCAGGCTGTCGCCTTGCGGTGACGGTGCTTCCGGCGCCAGCCAGTCCGGCGCGCTCTGTGCCGCGCCGTCGTCCATCGCGTGATCATCGGCTGGCTCGCCGCGCGGCGGCTCGGTCACGGGCGGCATGGTCGTGGTCTCGGGCCGCGCAATCGCTTCCGCCCGCGCCTCGTGGAAGTCGCCTTCGAGCCGTGCCGATTCAAGCCGTGCCGACAATTGCCGTGCGAGTTCATGGAAGGCGCTGTTCTCCACCGGCGTCAGGGCCGGAAACTTGCTCTCGCCCCCCGGGCGAAATGGCACCACGTTGCCTGGCGCGCCCGGGCCGCCGCTCTCGCCCGACGGCAGGGGTGCGGACGGTTCGGTCACATGCGCCTCGACAGGATCGTGCGGCGCGCCCTCGGCGAGATTGGCGCCGTCCGGCGGCATATCTGCGGCGCTGGTGTGGTCCGATTGGGCAGCATCCTCGACCGGGGTCGCGGTAGGGGCCGCGTCCGACACGTCCTGGCGTTGCGCGTCGAGCCGGTCCAGCGCCTCCAGGTCGCGGCAGACGCCGAAGCCGCGATGGCCGACGAAGTGCCGCTCCTCGTCATAGGCGGGCAGGCCTGATAATTCGACCGACAGGGTGCCGCCGCCATCGACCGGCCAGGGCACGATGATGCCGCTCCAGGTCTCGTGCGTCTCCAGCGCATTGCTGACGCAGCCGTCCGGATCGAGCCCGAAACTCTCCGCGAGCTCCCGCCACGGCCGGCCGAGCTGGGCCGCCATCTGCGACCCCATCACGCGGATGAAGGCATCGGAGTCGAACGTGAAGTGCCCGTCCGCATCCATCTGCCACATGAAGCGCAGCGGCTGCCGTGGCGCCTGCGCCGCGTCGAGCGCGGGCGTCTCAGCCTCGACCGGCCGCACCCATGCGATCAGGCCGAGCTGCGCATCGCTGCCGACGCGATAGAGCGTGATCCGGTCGTGATCGAGCTGCACCTCGGCATGGCCGTCGGCGAGCGCGCTGTCGCGTGCCTGCGCCAGGTGCTGCGCGTTGAGATCGAGCGCACCGAGCAGGCGCCGTCCGGACGCGCTGGCGCCGACCGGCAGCCCGTCGGTGGTGAAGGCGATCAGCGCCGCGTCGCTGTCATCGACCAGGCGCTGCAGCCGCTCCGCCAGCGGCATCGTGCGCAGGCCGGTGTCGGTGGTGGTGATCAAAATGCCAAATCTGCCTTCGGCCAGATGGCTGCCGTCTGGCAGCTCGAACCGGGAGCAGCCGCAGGTCGCGAGCGTGCCGAGC
>NZ_JBARGP010000390.1:0-2277 GCF_049798375.1 Bradyrhizobium sp. | reverse complement strand
CCGTCATAGTAGTCATAGGCGTCGCGGCTCGCGGCGATCGCAAGACCGGTGCCGATGGCGCCGGCCGCCAGCGCAGCGCCGACCGCCGGGCCACCGCCATGCCAGCGCAGGTGCCGCGCATCGGCGCTGGTCGGGGCAAGCGCGCCGATCGCAAGCGCGGTCAGGGAAGCGAGTACGGCCGTGCGGCCGAGCAATTGAGTCTGGGTCGGCATGTCCTGGCCTCCAGTCGGGTGCGCCGTGATCGGCGGATGTCCTTAGAACCGCCGTGGTGGTTTGTAGTTCCGGCCTCGATGTCGTGCGATGGGAACGAGCGCGCCGGCGGGCGAAGCAGGAGGATTAGTATTCCTTCACCGCCGCGCCCAGCGTGATCCACACGCCGGCGGCGAGCAGCCCGAGACCGCCGAGCACGAGGAAGGTCGGGGGATATCCGATCCAGTGCGTGACCCAGCCGCCCAGCGCCGGGCTGACAGCAGCGCCAATGCCCTGCACGGTGATGACGGCGCCCTGTCCGAGATTGACGCGGCCGGTGCCGTACAGCGAACGGGCCACCATGCCGGGGACGGCGACGCTCTGCAGGCCGGTGCCGATGCCGTCGAGGATCTCGACCGGGACCACGCCCGACCAGCCGTCGAGGAAAAAGGCAAGGATGCCGCGCAGCGGCAGCATCAGAAACGAGACCAGCAGGATCAGCCAGTAGTTGCGCTTCTCCGCGACATGCATCGCGACCAGCGACGCAATCACCATGACGCCCTGAGCGATCACGACCGTGGTCGCGACGAAGCCCGGACCGTTGGCCTTGCCGTTCGAGACGGCGGACATGCCGAACAGCGGGATGATGGCCGCGTTGCCGAGATGGAACAGTGCCAGCGCCAGCCCCAGCACCAGCAGCGGCTTGTGCCGCAGCAGCATCGTCAGGGCACCGGGCTGGCTCTTGGAATCATCCTCCTTGTTGCCGCGCGCGGCGTGATCGTTGATCTGGTCCGGCCGGATCATCAGCACGCAGGCGACCGTGATGACGCCGAACAGCGCCGCCAGCGCGAACACCCAGAAATAGCCGAACTTCCAGCCAAGCAGCCCGGACGCGGCCGCGCCGACCAGATTGCCGGTGTGATTGAAGGCCTGGTTGCGACCGTTCTGCCGGTTGAAGCCTTTCTGGCCGACCATGCCGAGCGTGATGCCGGTGACGGCGGGAACGATCGCGGCGCTGGCGATCGAGGTTGCGATCTGCGAGCCGGCGACGGCCCAGAAGCTCTGCCACATCAGGATGACGGAGGAGGCCAGCACCACGGCCACGCCGGGCACGATCACCCAGGCGCGCTTGTGGTGGGAGGCATCGATGAAGCCGCCGACCGGGGTCGTGATCAGCATGCCGGCGATATTGCCGATGCTGAGCGCAGTCCCGATCAGGCCACTGGTCCAGCCGCGCTCGATCAGGAACACGCTGATGAACGGGCCGATTCCCGACTGCATGTCGGCCATGAAGAAATTGACGGCCAGCAAGGGCCATAGCCGCGCGGCATGGCTGTCACCGGCGTTCGGCTCGCTGTGCGTCATCGATGTCGAATCCCGGCTGCTGGTGGCGGATCGAGATCGATAACGGCAGAGGTGGGGTCGGGTTCACCGCCGCATTGTGGGCTCAGTCGACCGTCTTGGCACGCAAACGTTGCGCGTAGACATTGATGACCAATGCGGCGAGCAGGATCAGGCCGCGGATCAGGATCTTGAGGAAGCTGTCGATGTTGACGTGGTCGAGCCCGTTGTTGAGCACGCCGAGCACGAACAGGCCGACGATGGTGTTGCCGATGCCGCCGCGGCCGCCAAAAAGACTGGTGCCGCCGACCACGACCGCAGCGATCGAGTCGAGCAGATAGGTGTCGAACTCGTTCTGCTGGGCGCTGCCGAAATGCGCCACGCCGAGCATGCCGCCGATGCCCGAGCACACCGCCGAGATCACCATCACGCTGCCGAGGATCAGCTTGACGTTGAGGCCGGAATATTCCGCCGCCTCGCGGTTGCCG
Source organism: Bradyrhizobium sp. (assembly GCF_049798375.1). Taxonomy (GTDB): domain Bacteria; phylum Pseudomonadota; class Alphaproteobacteria; order Rhizobiales; family Xanthobacteraceae; genus Bradyrhizobium. The sequence continues at coordinate 259 of NZ_JBARGP010000390.1, read as the reverse complement.
CCGACCATGTAGACGTAGCGGCCGAAGCGCGTGTAGGTCAGCACCAGATGACCCGCGAGCAGCATGATCGCGGCGACGATCACGATCCAGGGAATGCCGGAGATTGCGTTCGAGCCGAGCGTCGCGATGATGTCAGGCACCTTGTAGGCGATCTGGCCGCGCACCAGCAGCGCCGAGATGCCCGCGGCGATCTGCATCATCGCCAAGGTCATGATAAAGGAGGGGATGCCGACCACCGTCAAGCCGAAGGCGTTGACGA
>NZ_JBARGP010000389.1:0-3090 GCF_049798375.1 Bradyrhizobium sp. | reverse complement strand
GGCTCGAAGCTCGATTGACCGGTATCTCGACTTTTACAACGGTGCCATAGATTTGAGCCTTGCCGGTCGGCGCCAGGTTGGCGAACAATTTCTTGTATTGGTGACCGAGACGTCGCGAGATTTTTCTATTAAGCCGTGCGCTCCATCCAGCAACAGTAGGTGCGGGAGAGCGGAAATCGAGTCTTCGTGCGCGCACTTCTAGTTGCCCATTTAAATTCGCCATTTAATTTTAGAATTGTTCATTATTCCGCAGCGGATCGGGGGTAGTAATCTTGAACGAAAGCGGAACATGGATGCGGAGCAGCGAACGTGGGAGCGCATCCGCACGTCATGCCGCACACCGTGAACTGGCGGCATCCCCACAATCCGTCAATCCGGTACGCATCCGGCGAAGGCCCTAGCTAGGCTGCTTTCTGGTGGAAGGCTGATCAGCGTTTAAGCGGCGTGAGCGACGCTTTGAGGCTGCCAATTCCAGGGCAGCAGTTCGTGGATGCGCCTGGCGGGATGATCCGGTAGGCGCGCCAAGACGTCGGCAAGCCAAGCCTGCGGGTCGATGTCATTGAGCTTGGCGGTGGCGATGAGGCTGTAGATGGCAGCCGCGCGCCGGCCGCCATCGTCGGACCCAGCGAAGGTCCAATTTTTTCGACCCACGGCGACCACCCGCAGCTCACGCTCAGCAGCATTGTTCGTCATGCAAAGCCGTCCGTCATCGAGGAAGCGGCTAAATGCATCCCAGCGGCTGAGGCAGTAATTGATCGCTTTGGTCGTGTCGTTGTTCCTGGAGAGCCTGGCGCGCTGCTCGCGCAACCACGCCTCCAGCTCGAAGATCAGGGAGCGGCTACGCTCCTGGCGAACCCGCAAACGCTCCTGCGCCGTAAGGCCGTTGATGTCGCGCTCGATGGCGAACAGAACATCGATGCGCTTGACTGCCTCGGCCGCGATCGGCGCCTTGGTGAGCCGTGCCAGATCAAAGAACTTGCGCCTGCCGTGCGCCCAGCAGGCGGCCTCGATGATCGGGCCGACCTTGCGATTGGCCTCGTAGAGCCTGCCAAAGCCGGCGTAGGCGTCGGCTTGCATCAGTCCGGCATAGCCCGCCAGATGCTGCTCCGGATGCGCACCGCCACGATCGGGCGAGTAGAAGAACACGGCCGCCGGCGGATCTGGGCCGGCAAACGGACGGTCGTCGCGTACGTAGGTCCAGAGCCTGCCAGTCCGGGTCTTGTCCTTGGCCAGGACCGGCACCGTGGTGTCATCCGCGTGGATGCGCTCGGCTGCGAAGACGTGGCTCCGGATCGCATCGACCAGAGGCATCAGGGTTGCCGCGGAGGCACCTACCCAATCCGCGAGCGTCGATACGTCGAGATCGATGCCCTCCCGCTGGTAGACGTCGCTCTGACGATGAAGCGGCAGGTGCAGGCCGTACTTGGCGAACAGAACATGGGCCAGCAGCTTGGACCCTGCACGCCCGCGCGCAATCGGATGCGAGGGAGCCGGCGGCTGGGTGATCGCTTCACAGGCCCGGCAGACCAGCTTCTCGCGCACGTGCTGGATCACCTTCCACTGGCGCGGAACGAGCTCCAGCGTCTCGGTCACGTCCTCGCCAATCTTGCGCAATCGGCTGTCGCCGCAGCATGGGCAGGTGGCCGGCACAGGATAGACAATGCGCTCCCGCGGCAAATGCTCTGGCAGCGGCCGGCGGGCTGGCTTGCGGCGCTCGAACGATGGCACCGCAATCTTCTCGGCTGCCATCTGCGCCGCGGTCTCAGCTTGCGCCGCGTTCTCCTCAAGGTCAGCGAGCTGCAACTCAAGCTGGTCCAGCAATGCGCCGCGCTCGGAGGACTGTCCGAACTGCTCGTGCCGCAGCTTCTTGATCGTGAGCTTGAGCTTCTCGATCAGCAAGCTACCCGCCTGGGCCTCGGCTTCCGCGGCCAACCGGGCCACTCGCTCGGCGCGCAGCATCACCTGCAGCGTGCTCACATCATCGGGAAGAGAATCATCCGTGCCCATCGCCGACCAGAGAATCACAAGACGCGGTCTCTGTCCGAACCGCCGATCCTGCCACCGATTCAAATCCCAGCGATCAGCCGGCCGCCTGCGGTCGCCAGGTTTGTTGCGGCATCCGCCAGTCGATGCCCTCCAGCAGGTAGCCAAGCTGGGCTGGGGTGATCGTCACCACGCCATCAGCCGACAACGGCCACAGGAAGCGGCCCCGCTCCAGCCGCTTGGCGTAGAGCGACATGCCCAGTCCATCGTGCCAGAGGATCTTGATCAGCTTGCCGCTTTTGCCACGGAACACATAGAGGTCGCCACCGTGCGGGTCTCGCTTGAAGGCTTCCTGCACCAGCAAGCCCAGCGAGTTCATGCCGCGACGCATATCGGTGTGGCCGGTCGCAATCCACACCCGCACGCCCGACGCAATCGGGATCACCGTAAGCGTCCATCTGCCAGCGCCGCCACGGCGGCATTCAGCGTCGCCGCGTCGACCGTCCCCGTGATCCGCATCCGAGCCCCGGCGGCAAACTCGATCTCGATCGCCCCGCCGCTGCTGGCCGGCGCGACGGGACAAGGCGCCGGCCCTGACTCCGCGACCACCATCGCTGGTACGAAACCAGGTCGATCGGCGGCATCGTTCGGCTCCGGCCGAAACGACCGCCGCCATCGCAGCAGTAGCGAACGCGAAACGCCATACCGCCGCGCCGTTGCCGCGACTTGGCGCGGCGCCTGCAAGCTCTCCAGGACGATCTTGAGCTTCTCGTCCTCGGACCAGCGCCGTCGCCGGCCTGTGTCCACCACCTCTAGCCGTTCGACTTGGGCACTGCGCCTATCACTGTCCATAAGGACAGTTCTCAACAACACGCCTCATTCGGCAAGGCGGCCTTCACCGGACGGATACGTTTAAATTCTATCGGGGCGCGAAGGCGCGGGAGTTCTTCGGGATCAGCTTGCGCCCGAAGCAAGCATTGGGGTGGCCCCATGAGAAAGGATGATGACGGCACTGACGACACTGACGCAATTTTCCGATTAGTCGCTTACGCGCGCGCGTGGGGGCGACATACCGAAAATGGCGTCAGCAGCGTCAGCAGCGTCAGC
>NZ_JBARGP010000388.1:0-12161 GCF_049798375.1 Bradyrhizobium sp. | reverse complement strand
CGCCAGTTCATCAATCACGGCCACATCAAGGTCAACGGCCGCAAGGTCAACATCGCGAGCTATCAGCTCAAGATCGGCGACCTGATCGAGGTCAAGGAAGCCTCGAAGCAGCTCGCGATCGTGCTCGAGGCGAGCCAGCTCGCCGAGCGCGACGTGCCCGACTACATCGATGCCGACCACTCCAAGATGACCGCGAAGTTCGTCCGCGTCCCCGGCCTGTCGGACGTGCCGTTCGCGGTGCAGATGGAGCCGCATCTGATCGTCGAATTCTACTCGCGCTGATCTCGATCGGCCGCTCGCACGACCTTATCTGATAATCCGAAAGGCCCCGGCGCGCCCGGGGCCTTTTTTATGAGATCGGGCGTGCGAATCCCGAATGCAACAGTTCCCGTTAATCGACGGGCCCCCGCTGACAGTCCCCTCGTCCCGTGATTCAATATTTGCGTTGGGTAAGTATGGGGCGTTCGCCATGGAGTTTAACAGGCGCAGTATCGTCTTCGGCGTGATCGCAAGTCACGCGATCACCGCACTCCCGTTGCCGCCGCTGCGCACACCGCCGCTGCGTGGACGTCTCTCCGGGATCCGCTATCGCTTCAACGACGGCCTGTTTCCCTCGACGGTCTTCGACATCCTCGAACGTTCGCAATGGCACGTTCAGACCGACGACACCGCCCTCGTCATTCGCCATATCGAGACCGGGCTGACCTTCACCGGCGCCAATCTCGCCTACGATCCGGACGCGCTGGAGCTGCTGCACTGCTTCGATGACGAGCGCGAAACGACCAGCGAATGGCACACCATGCTGGTCGGCTGGGCCGCGCTGAACCTTGCCTGGAACGTACGCCGGCAGCGGCCGCCGGGCATCACCGGCGCGTTCTATCTCTCGCCGTCGCGGCAAAGTCCGCTGCAACCCTGGGTGTTCGATTACGCGGAGGCGCCGCCGCTGGTCGCAGAGCCATTCACACCCGCCGCCCGCTCCCGGCGTCCCGATATCTGGCTGCATCCACCGCTCGCAGCATGAGCGCTCACAACATCTTCAAAACGCGATGAATGCGATCGCGTTTTGCTCGCACCGCCGGATTTGAGTAAGGTCTTCGTCGTCTGCGGTCGCGCAACAACGATCGCAAGATTTCGAACGAGGACTGCCGATGTTCTACACCCCTCCCCCGCGCGATCCCAAGGCGCCGCCGCTCCGCATCAATCTGTTGTCGGATACCCAGACCAAGCCGACCCATGAGATGCGTGAAGCGATGGCGCGCGCCGAGGTCGGCGACGAGCAGACTGGCGACGATCCGACCGTCAACCTGCTGTGCGCCCGCGTGGCGGAACTGCTGGGCAAAGAGGCCGCGGTGTTCATGCCGTCCGGCACCATGTGCAACGTCGCCGCTACGCTGGTGCATTGCCGTCGGGGTGACGAGCTTCTCGCCCATGAGACCGCCCACATCGTCTCGCGCGAGGGCGGCGCGCATGCTGCGCTCGGCGGCTTCCAGATCACGCAGCTCAAAGGCGACGACGGGCAGTTCACGCCGGAGACGTTCCGCGCCGCGCTGCATCCGCGCTCACGCTACCAGCCGACGCAGACGCTGGTCAGCGTCGAGCAGACCGCCAATATCGGCGGCGGCACCATCTGGAAGAAGGCCGCACTCGACGAGATCGTGAAAATCGCCAAGGCGAACGGCCTGGTCACGCATATGGACGGCGCGCGACTGCTCAATGCGACGGTCGCGACAGGTATCCCGGCGCACCAGATGACCGCCGGCTGGGACTCCGCCTGGATCGATTTCTCGAAGGGGCTTGGCGCGCCGATCGGCGGCGCGCTTGCAGGGACCGCAGCCTTCATCGACGAGGTCTGGCGCTGGAAGCAGCGGCTCGGCGGCTCGATGCGGCAGGCCGGCGTGGTCGCGGCCGCCTGCGTCTACGCGCTCGATCATCATGTCGACCGGCTGGCGGACGATCACGCCAATGCGCGGGCGCTGGCGCGCGGGCTGGCGCAGATCGACGGCATCGTGGTGCAGGAGCCCGAGACCAATCTGGTGTTCTTCAAGCCCGATGGCGCCGGCGTCCCCGGCGACAAGATGGTTGCGGAATTGCGCAAGCGCGGCGTGTCGCTGGCGATGATGGATGGCCGCATCCGCGCCTGCACCCATCTCGACGTCACGGCCGCGATGGTCGAGGAGATGATCGGCCATGTCCGGGAGATCGTGCGCGCGGCGTAGTGCCTGCCGCTCAGGGTGCGAGCGCTTCGTAAACCAGGCGCCGCACCTCGATCTCGTTCCGGCCCAACGGGGCCTGAACCATCATGATCACAAACAAATCGTCTTGCGGATCGACAAGAAAGAACGTGCCGCCGGCGCCGCTCCAGCGATATTCGCCGGTCGCAAATGGCGGCGTGGCCTCTGTCCGAACCGCGACGCCCAGCCCGAAGCCGGTTCTCGGTCCGGGAAAATAGAGATTGTCGTGGGCGATCGCAGGATTCAAATGATCGCGTGTCATCAGCGCGACCGTCTCGGAATTCAGGTAGCGGCGCCCGTCCAGGGTGCCGCCGTTGAGCAGCATCTGCAAAAAGCGGCCATAATCGCCGATGGTGCCGATCATGCCGGCGCCGCCGGATTGCCATTTCCGCCGCTGGATCGGATCATCGAGACCGGCAACCGGCCGGTCGAAAAAACGGTACTGCGGCAACGGCTCGGCGACACGGCCGCGCTGACTCGGATCGGCAAGACCGAATGTGGTCTCGTTCATGCCGAGCGGATCCAGCAGCCGCTGCTTCTCGAACTGATACAGCGACTGGCCCGAGATCACCTCGATGACGCGGCCGAGCACATCGAATGAATGGCCATAGTCCCATTTGGTGCCGGGCTGCTCCGCCAGTGGCAGTCTGGCCAGGCGATCCACGAAGGTCGCGTTATCGATCTCACCGTCGAACAGGTTCGAGGCGGCATAGAGCTTTCGCACCGCGGTGTCGCCATAGAAGCCATAGGTAATGCCTGAGGTATGGCGCAGCAGGTCTTCGATCGTGATGGGACGCGCCAGAGGCTCTACGCCCTGCATGGTCTTGCCGTCCAGCGTCGTCACCGCGACCTTCACATCGGCAAAGGCCGGAATGTATTTGGCGAGCGGATCGTCCAGCTTGAGCTTGCCGTCATCGACCAGCATCATCACCGCGGCCGCGGTGATCGGCTTCGACATCGAATAGATCCGGAAGATCGTATCCGACGTCATCGGCGCGTTACTGGCGGTGTCGCGCACGCCGTAGCTCTGCAACAGCACCGGCTTGCCGTGCTGCTGGACCAACACCACGGCACCGGCAAAGTGGTCGGCCGCGATCTCGTTGCGGACGTAGTCGCCGATCTTCTCGACCCGCAGCGGATCGAGTTGCCGGCCAGACAGCGCCAGGGATCCGTCGGCATGCGCACCCGCAACGTTAACTGCAATGAATGCAAAAAAGATCAGACACCGAAAAGCCAGCCGTTCGACCATGGATGCTCCGCCTGCCGTCCACCGTGACTCTACCAGCACAGCCTAACGCGCGCGATCAGCGATTGCATTGCTCAACGCCTCATCATGCAGGCGGGCGCTCTCCTCGGAGAAACAGCAGAACACGATGCGCTCGAGCGACGTCTCGCCCTGGATCGCCGCGAGCGTCGCGTCGATGGCGATGCGGGCGGCGCGGTCGGCCGGAAAGCGATAGATGCCGGTCGAAATGGCAGGAAACGCGACGGATGCGAATGCATGCTGATGGCAGAGCGCGATCGAGCGGCGATAGCAGGAGGCCAGCAACTCAGGCTCGCCGCGATCTCCGCCCTGCCAGACCGGGCCGACGGTGTGGATCACATGGGCTGCCGGCAGCCGATAGCCTTTGGTGATCTTGGCGTCGCCGGTCTTGCAACCATGGAGCATCCGGCACTCCATGACCAGCTCCGGCCCCGCGGCGCGATGGATCGCACCGTCGACCCCGCCGCCGCCAAGCAGCGAGGTATTGGCCGCGTTGACGATGGCGTCAACGCACAGCGTGGTGATGTCAGCGACAATGACCTCGAAGCGGGTCGCGCCGATGGTCCGGATGGGCGAGCTCAGGCCGACGCGGCGGTGCCGGCCGGGACGCCCTTGTCGGCAAACAGCTGCTGCAGTTCGCCGCTCTGGAACATCTCGCGGATGATGTCGCAACCGCCGACGAACTCGCCCTTGACGTAGAGCTGGGGAATGGTCGGCCAGTTCGAATAGGTCTTGATGCCGTTGCGGAGCTCGGAGGACTCCAGCACGTTCAAGCCCTTATAGCCGATGCCAACGTGGTCGAGGATCTGCACGACCTGGCCGGAAAAGCCGCACTGCGGGAATTGCGGCGTGCCCTTCATGAACAGCACCACGTCGTTCGACTTCACTTCGTTGTCAATGAATTGCTCGATGCTCATTTTCTGGTTTCCCTGGGGCGCTCAATCGGCGTCACTGTTGTCATATGTAGCGCAAACCGTTGGTCTGCCAAAGTAAAATGCGGGGGAGCTGGCATGCAAGGACGGCCGGATTGACCCAGAGCCCCCCTTGGGACCGTAGCCTGACGATAACAATATAATAGCGGACGGGAGGGTTTTATCCTGGAGCCCACCCCCTATTTAGGACGGACTCGCCGGGAACTTGTTCCCACGAACAACGTTTTCTCCTTCCAAACGGAGACTCTTGTGACCAGTCCAGCCTCCGCCGTGGCTCCCGCGCCGCTTGCTGACCCCTCACTTTTTTCCGGGTCCGGCACCCCCGCCCAGAATCTCATCGATTCCTATCTCGCCGTCCGGGGCGAGACCGAGCGCCGGGCCGCGCCGTTGAGCGCGGAGGATCAGGTCATCCAGTCGATGCCGGATGCCAGCCCCGCGAAGTGGCACCGGGCTCATACCACCTGGTTCTTTGAGCAATTTCTCCTCGGCAACCACTGCCCGGATTACCGGCCCTTCCATCCCGATTACGCCTTCCTGTTCAATTCCTATTACGTCAGCGCCGGACCGCGGCACACGCGTGGCGAACGCGGCCTGATCACACGGCCCGGCGTCGAGGACGTCACCGCCTATCGGCGTCATGTCGACGCCGCGATGGTCAAGCTGTTGCGCGAGGCCGACGCGGCAACGCTCGACAAGGTCGCGCCGCTGGTCGAGATCGGCCTCAACCACGAGCAGCAGCATCAGGAATTGATGCTAACCGACATCCTGCACGCTTTTGGACAGAACCCGATCGCGCCGGCCTATGACCCGGCCTGGCGCTTCCCCGACGCTGTCAGCGGCGACGATTGGGTCACCCTGCCCGAAGGCATTCACAGCATCGGCCACGGCGATGCCAGCTTCCATTTCGACAATGAGAAGCCCGCGCACCGCGCGCTGGTCGGCCCGGTCAAGCTCGCCCGCAATCTCGTCACCAATGCCGAGTGGCGCGCCTTCATGGATGACGGCGGCTACAGGACTGCGACGCTATGGCTGATGGACGGCCATGCGGCCGTCACCAAGGAAGGCTGGCAAGCGCCCGGGCATTGGTACAACGTCGAGGGCGAGTGGCGGATCATGACGCTCGGCGGCCTCAAGCCGGTCGATCCGAACGCGCCGGTCTGCCACGTCAGCTATTACGAGGCGGACGCCTTCGCGCGCTGGAGCGGCAAGCACCTGCCGACCGAGATGGAGTGGGAGGTCGCCGCCCGCAGCCGCCAGCTCAACGACGCCTTCGGCGTCGTCTGGCAGTGGACCCGCAGCGCCTATTCGCCCTACCCCGGCTATCGCGCCATCGAAGGCGCGCTCGGCGAGTACAACGGCAAGTTCATGGTCAATCAATTGGTGCTGCGCGGCTCCTCGCTGGTAACGCCGGAGGGACACAGCCGTATCACCTATCGCAACTTCTTCTATCCGCATCACCGTTGGCAATTCACGGGGTTGCGTCTCGCCGACTACGTCTGACGTGTTCTGCCCGTTTTCGACTTCCGACCAAGGCGCGCCGGACAGCGCGTTCAGGAGAGTATCATGAATGTGCACGCGCCTGCTTTGGCCAATGCTCACCTTCCCGATGAGCAGACGTCAGCTTTTGCAAGGGACGTCATCGCCGGTCTTTCGCAGCAGCCCAAGCGGCTGTCGCCGAAATATTTCTACGATGCCACCGGCTCCGAACTGTTCGAGCAGATCACGCGGCTGCCGGAATATTATCCGACCCGCACCGAGCTCGGCATCTTGCAGGATTGCGGTCTCGAGATCGCGGCCACCATTCCGGAAGGCGCGGCGCTGATCGAATTCGGTGCCGGCGCGACCACCAAGGTACGGCTGCTGCTGAAGAGCTGCGCCTTCGGAAGCTACGTGCCTGTCGATATCTCCGGCGATTTCCTCAACGGGCAGGCGGACGTCCTGCGCAAGGATTTCCCCGAGCTCGCCGTGCATCCCGTCGTGGCCGATTTCACCACGCCGTTCGCATTGCCCGACGCCATCAAGGACATGCCGAAGGTCGGCTTCTTTCCCGGCTCGACGATCGGCAATTTCGAGCCGCACGAGGCCTGCGGCTTCCTGCGTTCGGCGCGCGGGATCCTTGGCCCAGGCGCGCTGATGATCGTCGGCGCCGACCTGGAAAAGGACGAGCGAATGCTGCAGGACGCCTATAATGATGCGGCCGGCGTCACCGCGCGCTTCAACCTCAATCTCCTGGTGCGCATCAACCGCGAGCTCGGCGGCAATTTCGATGTCTCCGCCTTCGTCCATCGGGCGATCTACAACCGCGAGCAGCACCGCATCGAGATGCATCTGGTGAGCCGGAAATCGCAGAGCGCGCGCCTCTTGGGAACAACCTTCGCCTTCCGTACCGGCGAAAGCATCCACACCGAATGCTCCTACAAATACAGCGTCGAGCGCTTCGGCGCGCTGGCGCGCGGCTCGGGCTGGAAGGTGCTGAAGACCTGGACCGATGCAGAAAACCTGTTCTCGGTTCACGCGCTGGTGGCGGAGGCGTGAGCCTCCTCCGCCTTGGCGCGGAGCGAGATCGATTCCCAGATCGCGACGACGACCAGCACCGCGGTCGTCAGGCCCGACAGGATTAGCGGCGATAGCGCGGTCGCGAACCAGCCAAGCCCGAGCAGCGCCACGATGCCGGCGCCGTGCGACAGCTGCAGGAAACCGCGGATATTCAGCTTGAACAGGACGGTGCCGATCAGGAAGACGAGCGGCCCGCCGATCGCGGTCAGCGCGGTCGCAAGCTCGGTGTGTCCCGACGGATGCTTCAGCACGATCTCGTCGGCGACGGCCGACAGGATGATGCCGGCCACGATCGGCATGTGCAGATAGGTATAGGCCGAGCGGGCGACGCGGCCCGAATCCTCCGCCTTCGAGATCAGCTCCGAGCCGGCCTCGGCACCGCGGTTGAAATAGATCCCCCACATCGCAACACTGCCGACAAAGGCCGCCACGAAAGCCGCCATGTTCTCGCCGGTCCAATCGAGGTCGGCGAAGGTGGCGCCTGAAACCACGATGGATTCGCCGAGCGCGATAATGATGAAGCCGGCGCAGCGCTCGGCCATGTGTCCGCCCTCGACGAACCAGTCCTGCACCGTCGAGGCACCGAAGCCGGGCGTCCAGAACCGCGCGATCGGCGAGACATATTCGATCGCCAGCGCGACGCTCCAGAGCTCAAGCCGCCCTTGTCCCTCGGCCAATCCGCCAAAAATCCAGAACACGGCTGATGCGCTGAGCCAGGCCAGGATGCGGATCGCGTTGAAACGTGCCGCCGTGCGGGCGCGCGGCGTCGCCAGCAGCCAGAACGCGGTGCGGCCGACCTGCATCGCGGCATAGGCCAGCGCGAACCAGAGCCCCCGCGCCTCGAAGGCCTGCGGGATGGACATCGACAGCACGAGACCGCCGAGCATCAGAAGCAAGAGCAGGATGCGGACTGGACTCTTATCCGGATTGAGCCAGTTGGTGACCCAGGTGGTGTAGACCCATACCCACCAGACGGCGAGAAACAGCAGCGTCGTCTGCAACGCACCGAGTTCAGTCAGACGTCCGAGCTGGAAATGCGAGATCTGCGTGACCGCGTAGACAAAGACGAGGTCGAAGAACAATTCGGCGTTGGTGACGCGGCTATGCTGGTTCGGCAGCAGGACGCGAAATAGCGCGCCGCGGGGATGATCGGCCGCCATCGCTTACCCCTTCACCGGGTCGAGCCGTTCCGCTCAGGGCTCCGGTACCCCGGTCTGCAGCGCCAGCGCATGCAACACGCCGCCCATCTGCCCCTGCAGCGACTGGTAGACGATCTGGTGCTGCTGCACGCGCGACTTGCCGCGGAACGATTCGGCGATCACTGTCGCCGCGTAATGGTCACCGTCGCCGGCAAGATCGCGGATCGTGACGTCGGCGTCAGGGATCGCGGTCTTGATCATCGACTCGATATCGCGGGCGTCCATCGGCATCCCAGTCTGTCTCCTTCTTGGCCAGTTAGCTTTGAACGCTCGGCCGGCGGTCGTGTACCGGCTCGGCTGTGCCGGCATTTTTCGACCGCTTTGCCGCCTCGAATCAAGGTCCTCGCGCGACCGTGATGGTCAAACTTAGCGCGGAAGGGTTCCGCGGTCACGTGCCCCGCGACTATATACCCTTGCCCGCTCTCACGGAGACGAGGCAACTGTGCGGAATAAATTCAAAAACAGACCCAAAGGGCTTTGAAATCATGAAACTTCCAGGGCCGGACCATCCCATTGCGATTACCGCCAACCCGAAGCGCATCCGCGTGCTGGCCGACGGCGTCGTGATCGCAGACACGCAGAAGGCGCTCACGCTCAAGGAAGCGAGCTACCCTGCCGTTCAGTATCTGCCTCGCGAAGATGCCCACATGGAGCTGCTTCAGCGCACGGACCGGGTGACCCATTGCCCCTACAAGGGCGACGCGAGCTATTTCAGCATCAACGCCAACGGCAAGACGCTCGATAATGCGATCTGGACCTATGAGACGCCATTCCCGGCGATGGCCGAGATCTCGGGTTACCTTGCCTTCTATCCGGACAAGGTCAAGATCGAGGAAGTCGCCTGAGCTTACGCGCGTCATTCCGGGGCGCGCGTCAGCACGACCCGGAATGAACGACGATGAGACCTGCCGCTACACCCTGAATATCGTGAGCCCCAGGATCAGGAGCACCAGGAAGATCACGAGGAAGATGTAGAACAGGATCCGGGCCACGTCGGCGGAAGCCGCCGAGATGCCGGTGAATCCCAGGATGCCGGCAACGATCGAGATCACGAAGAACAACAACGCCCATTTCAACAGTGTCACGGTCCACTCCTCCAGACTGTTGCGCCGCAAAGGCGCCGTCGACCTCACTAACCCCAGGCTTTGGAACCGGTTCCAGATTTGCACGACGCCGCGAACCGCGCCCTGCATGAACGCATTTCAGCTGCAATGCGAATGAAGTAGCTTATCGCGACCGCGCTGTTATGCAGCGCGCATGGCAATATCTCGAAACGATCTGGGCGGGGGCTCGATGGTTATCTCGGTTACACAATCGGCCGCTGCCGCCAACGTCGAGATAGCGACGGCGCCGCGAACCCGATCGCGCAATGCGGCGCTGGATCATGCGCGAACGCTGCTGACGCTCGTGGTGATCCTGCACCATTCAGTGATCCCCTATACCTATTTCGGCCACACCGATCCGACCTCGTTCATCGGCTTCGACGGCATCGTGCTCGCCACCGACAGCTTCTTCATGGCGATGTTCTTCTTCCTGTCGGGCCTGTTCGTCTGGCCCGGCCTCGCACATAAGGCGCCGCACATCTTCTTTCGCGACCGCCTGGTGCGACTTGGGCTGCCCTTTGCCATCGCCGCACTCACCATCATTCCGCTCGCCTATTACGCGATCGAGCTGCGTGCGAATCCGGAAACGACCTTTGCCGCGTTCTGGTGGAAGACAATCACCGTAGGTCCCTGGCCGAGCGGGCCGGTCTGGTTTCTCTGGGTGCTGCTCGCCTTCGACCTCAGTGCGTGCCTCGCGTTCCAGATCTCGCCGACCCTGCTCGACCCGCTGAACCGGCTCTCGCTGCGCGGCCATGACAAGCCGCTGAACTTCTTCTACGCGCTGATTGCAGTGACGGCGATCGTGTACATCCCGCTTCGGCTTTCTTTTGGTCCCAACGTCTGGTTCGAGTTGGGACCGTTCTCGGTCCAGATCAACCGGGTGTTGCTCTACGCGGCATATTTCTACTTCGGCGCCGGCATCGGCGCCGCCAATTTCGAACGCGGCGTGCTCGGCGCGGACGGCCAGCTCTCACAGAAGGGCATGGGCGCCTGGATCGTGGCCATGATCGTGCCCTACACGCTGCTATGGGTGCTGATTGCGATCAAGCGGGAGGTGCTCGGCAACGAGCCGACCCAGCCCGCCTGGTATGAAGCGACTTATGGCCTGTTCTTCGTGATGTTCAGCGCCGCGACCATGTTTGCGATCCTGGCCTATTTCCTCAATAACCGGCGCTCGGAATTCTCGGTGCTCGACCGTATGCAGGCCGACGCCTACGGCATCTTCCTGGTGCACTATCCGGTGGTGCTGTGGATCCAGTACTGGCTGTTCGATCTCAATGTGCCCCCGATCGCGAAGGCCACCTTCGCCTTTATCGGCACCACGCTGATCAGCTGGGGCATCACCTGGGCCTTGCGGCAAGTGCCGGGCGCGAAGAGCGTGTTGTAGATCAGACGTCTTGTCGTTATTGCGAGCGAAGCGAAGCAATCCAGCGTCATGAACATGATTCTGGATTGCTTCGTCGCCTTCGGCTCCTCGCAATGACGGAAGCAATGGTCCCGTAGGCCGGGTAAGCGAAGCGATCCCGGGATTCGTCAGCGCCAGTCGTCCCGAGATCGCTTCGCTCACCCGGGCTGCATGGGCCGCGACGTCCTGAGGGACGGAGAGAGTATGCTTTACGCAGCGCCGCCCATATAGGCCGGCAGCCAGCTCTCGAACTGCGTCTTCAGCGCGGCGACCTCGATCGACGCTTCGCCGGCGATGGCGATCGCATCGCCGCCGGTGGTGCCGATCCGGGTGCACGGCACGCCGCAGCCGCGCATCTTGGCCAGCACCCGCCCCGCCTCGCTCTCCGGCACCGTGACGAGATAGCGCGCCTGGTCCTCGCCGAACCAATAGGCATGCGGCACCGTCGCGGCCGGCGCAGCGAGCAGCCGCGCGCCGATGCCGGATGCCATCGCCATCTCGGCGAGCGCGACCAGGAGGCCGCCATCGGAGAGATCGTGCGCCGCTGTCGCGGTGCCCGCATGGATCATGCCGCGCACGACGTTGCCGTTGCGCTTCTCGGTTTCCAGATCGACCGGCGGCGGAGCGCCCTCCTCGCGGCCGCAGATCTCGCGCAGATAGACCGACTGGCCGAGCCAGCCATGGGTCTCGCCGATCAACAGAATGGCGTCGCCCTCGGCCTTGAAGGCCACGCTCGCCGATTTGCTGAAATCATCGAGCAGGCCAACGCCGCCGATCGAGGGCGTCGGCAGGATCGCGCGCCCGTTGGTCTCGTTGTAGAGCGAGACGTTGCCGGACACGACCGGGAAGTCGAGCGCACGGCAGGCTTCCGAGATGCCCTTCAGGCAGCCGACGAACTGGCCCATGATCTCAGGCCGCTCCGGATTGCCGAAATTGAGATTGTCGGTGATGGCGAGCGGCCGGCCGCCGACCGCGGTGATGTTACGCCAGGCCTCCGCGACGGCCTGCTTGCCGCCTTCAAACGGATCGGCCTCGCAATAGCGCGGCGTGACGTCGACGGTCAGCGCCAAGCCCTTCGGCCCGTCCTGCACGCGCACCACGGCGGCATCGCCACCCGGCCGCTGCACGGTATTGCCGAGGATGACATGGTCGTACTGCTCCCAGACCCAGCGCTTGGAGCAGAGCTCCGGCGTTGCGATCAGCTTCTCCAGCGCCGGAATGATCGCGAGCGGCGGCTCGATCTCGCGGGCATGGATCACCGGCAGCGCTGACCATGCGACATGCGGCCGATCATAGAGCGGCGCCTCGTCGCCGAGCTCCTTGATCGGCAGATCGGCCATCACGTCGCCGCCATGCTTGACGACAAAACGCTTGCTCGGCGTGGTGTAGCCGACCACCGCAAAGTCGAGGCCCCATTTGCGGAAGATCGCCTCGGCTTCCTTTTCCTTCTCGGGCTTGAGCACCATGAGCA
>NZ_JBARGP010000387.1:0-5024 GCF_049798375.1 Bradyrhizobium sp. | reverse complement strand
GGCGCCGAACTCGGCACCCGCTGCGAGATCAAGAACATGAACTCGATCAACTTCATTGGCCAGGCGATCGAGTACGAAGCCCGCCGCCAGATCGAGATCATCGAGGATGGCGGCGCGATCGACCAGGAGACCCGGCTCTACGACCCGAACAAGGGCGAGACGCGCTCGATGCGCTCCAAGGAGGAGGCGCACGACTACCGTTACTTCCCCGATCCCGACCTGCTTCCGCTCGAGTTCAGCCAATCCTTCGTCGACGAGCTGAAAGCGCAGCTGCCGGAACTGCCGGACCAGAAGAAGGCGCGCTTCATCGCCGATCTCGGCCTCTCGCCCTATGACGCGAGCGTGCTGGTGGCGGAACGGGAGAGCGCCGCCTTCTATGAGGCGGTGCTGTCGAAGCTCAGGGACCGTGCCCGCGACGGCAAGCTCGCCGCCAACTGGGTGATCAACGAGCTGTTCGGCCGCCTCAACAAAGAAGGCCGCGACATCCTGTCGTCCCCAGTCTCGGCCGAGCAACTCGGCGCGATCGTCGAACTGATCGGCGAGGGCACGATCTCCGGCAAGATCGCCAAGGACCTGTTCGAGATCGTCTGGACCGAAGGCGGCGACCCGCGCTCGCTGGTCGAGAGCCGCGGCATGAAGCAGGTCACCGACCTCGGTGCGATCGAGAAGGTGGTCGACGAGATCGTCGCTGCCAACCCCGACAAGGTCGCGCAGGCGCAGGCGAAGCCGCAGATGGTCGGCTGGTTCGTCGGCCAGGTGATGAAGTCGTCGGGCGGCAAGGCCAACCCGCAAGCGGTCAACGACCTCCTGAAGAGCAAGCTCGGCATCTGAAAACGACGTCACGTCGTCTTCGTTCCAACGTCGCGCACGTGCTGCGCGACGCCTCTCGCGAGCTCCTCGCGACCATTCGCCGAGCCCCTCGCGAGCGAATCGCTTGCACGCGATTCTCCAAAAAGCCGCCGTTGATGACGCTCTGATCAAGCCCGGATCGCTCGCGCGGACGATATCAACGAAAATTTTTTCATTGCCAAAATTCCCGACTCGGAGGGCCGCGCAAGACGCTTTTCGTCCGAGCCCGTGGCTCGCGATGACATCGCGCATGCTGCCTGCGCATCGAGATCGATTGCAAGAAATGCCTGCAATGACCGCGTTTCCTGCAACATCTATTAGTTCGATGATTTTGCGTCGGCGCGTTCGCCGCTTCATCGAAGGCGTCGCTCGCGCCCTCTTGTCGTGAACCGCGTCGCTCTCTCGCGCGCTCGCGTGTCAACACTTCTTTAAGCCGGACGCTGTTTTTTTCACTGCGTTGGTGTATTCGAGAAGGAGTGCAGCTCGATTCTCGAATGCACGCAGCGACTAAGCCATCTCACACATCGGAGGGCAACATGGCCAAGAAAGCGAAGAAGGCGAAGAAGGCAGTGAAGAAGACTGCGAAGACCGCGGCGAAGAAGACCGCGAAGAAGACCAAGAAGGTCTCCAAGAAGAAGTAACTGACGTCTCGCGTTTGCGCGAGATGAGCCGGCGGCTTTGATGCCGGCACGTCGTTGGAGCGCAGGCCTGCCTGCTCCTTGTGAGCGGGCCGCGCCATCAAGCTCCAGTCGATGAAGAGGGTGTCGGCGAGACATCAGGTCGACGGCCGGATCGGACTTCAGGTGGCTCTGCCGCTCATGTCCCGGTCCGGCAGAAGAACAGGTTTCTTCGTTCGGTGCAGATCCGCTGTTCGGTCTGCAATTTCGCCAAGGCGTCACTGCTGCCGCGAGATCTGATCCTGACGTGTTCGCCGACGCCCTCGTTCTGATCGTTACGGGCGCTTGCCCTGACGGGAGTGGCTGCCGGCTTTTCGCGCCTCCCGCTTTATGCCCCTGCAACAATCTCCTTAGGAACGCCGTAGGGCTTCGAGCCGCGCGCTTTGTTGGCGTGAGCCCGCGCGAACGATCGCCGTCGCGGATGGTTATGGGTTTGCCAAGCGAGACGGTAAACCGACCTTTGCCGGTTTCGAAAACGACAGCAAAATCAGTGGCGTCATGAACGGCTTAGCTGTGTGCGTTGCGTCACGTTTACACGTCGTTCAGTGCGATACTTAAACTGCCATTCAAACTTGAGCGTCATGATCAACCCATAAGCCGGCAAACGGCATGGGGTGTTGAACAGGTGGACGGGGGCCGCGCTCGCATGAGCCGCCTCCTCAAGAGAATGGAGAGCGACGATGTTTCAGGGGCAGATCAATCTCGATAGCGCGATCTCGGCGGAAGCGGCTGCGAATGCCGATGTGCTGTTCGACCTCGGCATGCTGCATGCGAGCGGACGCCAAGGTCCGGTCAATCTGATCGCGGCGCACAAGTGGTTTAACCTTGCTGCCGTGAAGGGCCGTCCTGACGCGATCGCAATGCGTCGTGAGGTCGCCGAAATGATGTCGGACGCCGACATCGCGGCGGCGCAGCGCGAAGCCCGCGCCTGGATGACCGCGCACTGAAGCGCCGGCGCGCGACGCGTCTCAGGCCGTCGCCTACAACGGGCTCTGCTGTTATCGCGATGCTCGTCCCCGCGTGGCCGGCGGTGACGGCATGCGCACCTCGGCGTCCTCCGGCCCGAGGACGCGCCCGTCCTGCGTGCGCAGCTCGAGGCGTCGCACCGGCAGGCTGCTCTTCTTGTCGACCAGGAGCACATGCGCCTCGTCAGGATCGAAGAAATAGTCTTCGCCCCATTGCCTGAGCGCGACCAGCAGCGGGAACATGCCGCGGCCTTTCGCGGTCAGCACATACTCCTGATAGGGCTGCCGTCCGCCGACGGGTGCGGTCCTGCTGGTTGGCATGGCGATCGTCTGCCTGCTCGCGGTCGGAGATGCGCAGCGCGCCAGTGCTGTTGCGCTGGCGATCATGCTGCTCTCTTGGCTGCCGATCGCCTTGTTGTCGCACTCCTGTGGTTCCTGATCCTTGGCGTGATCACGATGGATTTCGCGCTTCAGGCGGTGCATGTCGCCAATCAGAGCCTGATCTATCATTCCTTCCGGAGGCGCAGAACAGGCTGACCCGCCGCCTACATGATCTTTTACTTGATCGGTTCGGCGGCAGGCTCGGGTCTCTCCACGCTGATCTATGAGCAGGCAGGGTGGGGCGGCGTATGCATCGCGGGCGCGATCGTGCGCGGCGGCCTTGGTGTTTCGGGCCGTGACCCGAGACTGATGCGTTCCTGCGCAGCCGCGCGATCAAGCCACGACCATGATTTGACCACATCCGGGGTTTCCATGCCTGGCGCTGGCGCTGGCGCTGGCGCTGGCGCTGGCGCTGGCGGGGGCTGCCGGATTGAAAACCGTGTCGCCGTGCCTCATCTTGAGTCGACATGAACAAGAGTTTGCGACGAGAGCTCGTGGCGTGCCACGATTGCGGACAGGAGATTTCCTCCAGCGCGGCGAGTTGCCCACGCTGCGGATCGACCGAGCCGATCGGGCCGTATGTGCACAGCCGGCAAGAGCTGCGGAAACTGCGCGTCGAAGCCGCCAATGACCGCCGTCTCGTGATCGTCACGCTCGCCTGTTGCGGCCTCGGCTTCGTCTATGGCGGCGTGATGGGGCCGGGCGGTGCGGCCTCGATCTGGGGCGGCTTTGCCTATGGCTTCGTCGGCGCCGTGATCGGCGTGCCGGCGGCCTTCATCATCAACCTGACACGGCACCTGTTCGAGTGAGTGAACGACGGCTCGGCGTCCACGTCGTGTTCTGAAACGCCGCTTGGCGCCGTTCTCGTTATGCCGGCCAGGACCGGGCGCGCTCTGGAACCTGTCTTGATGCTCAGGGTTTTCTCTGGGGGCAATGCAGGAGCGCCGCCATGAAAGACCGGACCCTGGGTGTGATCGCATTGGGTGTCGTTGCGGTCGGTGCCGCATGGACAGTGCATACGCTCACCAGCACGGATTATTATTGTCCTGGGCCCTCCGCCACTTCGGTGGTGGCGCTGTTGGCGCCATGCCAGGCGTTCGATACGGCGCTCGGTCATACCGTCTCGGGCGGCGAGGCCGTCCGGATCGGACTACGGTGGGGCGCCGAGCCTGACCAGGCCAAGGCGCCGTTCACGCAATTTGCCGAGAAGTGATCCCAGACGGGTGAGGTCAAAAATGACGAAATGGCTGTTTGCGGCAGCCCTGACGACTGCACTTGCGGGGATTAGCACGGCTCGTGCTAACGATGGCTGCGGACCCGGCTGCCACACCGCAGTGAATGGTGGTTGCGTGGTCAATGGCTGGGAAAGCGGCGCGCGGGTCTGGAACGAATGTCCGGCCGGTGCCCATCCGCGGCCACCTTGCGGCGCTGGCTATGTCTGGAGCCGATCGATGAAGGCTTGCATGCTCAGGTGAGCTTCCGGTGCGCTCGACGAAGTGGGCGCCGCCGGGCTGCACAGCCGATCTCCCACCACGCCGCTGGGGCGGGACCGGCATCCCGGACTCGGTGCTGTCGGCTGCGACAAGACTTAGACGACTTGAGCAGCCAGCGCGCAGATGAAGCTTGTTACCAGAACAACTGCCGCGACTACGCTGACGAGGTCGATGGTCCATGGGATCATGGTGCCACCGACGAGATCCAGGTGGCGGGCACGGCTTGTGTCGCGGTATCTGTGCAGGCGAGTTGCAATCTGCTGACGGTGTGAGCGGATCGATCAATCGCCAAGTCAACCATCTTGTGATCGCACCTGATGTCGTGGTCATCGCGATCTGCCGATAGAACGTTTCCGTCGTGCAATCCGGCAATTCGTCCGTGTGATCGGGCGTTAGTCGGCGCGGATTTCGGTTTGATGTCGCGCGCCAATCGCTCCGCTTTCAAGCGCTCCCGGTTCGCGCGGAATGACTGCTGCGCTATTTCGTAATCGGTCAGTGTCTTGGTTTCTTCCGACTTGAATACCTTGTTTGCCTCGCTTAGCGCGCGAGATCGGGAATACTCTCTCATGATTGTTCCTTGGTTGCAGTGAGGGGACGCGCCGCTACGCAAACGCCAGCTGGCGCGCTATCCGGTCGCTTTATGATCAGGCGGATTGGTG
>NZ_JBARGP010000386.1:0-11850 GCF_049798375.1 Bradyrhizobium sp. | reverse complement strand
GCAGCCAGGTGTCGTCACCGAGCCGTTCCAGTGCGCCGATCAGGTGGGCGAGACCCTTGCGCTGGAATTCATGGCCGGCGAACAGCAGCAGCTTGGCATCCGGCGGAATGCCGAATTCGCAGCGAATGGCTTCGCCGCTTGCGGCATCACGGCTGAACCGCGTGAGATCGATGCCGTTGGAAATCTGGCGGATCCGTGAGGCGGGCACCCGATAGAGCCGCTGCAGATCGGCCGTGACGCGCGACGACACCGCAATGAAGACGCCGTAGCGCAGTCCGCCGATCATGGCGCGGTCGCGCAGGCTGACCCACAAATGCATCGGATTGAGCAGCCAGCGCCAGCTGCCGGCGGCACGTTTCTCCGCGAGGCTCTGGGCGTTGACGGCATGGACGACCAGGACGTCGCCCTTCAAACTATCGCCGTGGCTGATCACGACGGCGTTCGGATGACGGGCCAGCGCCCGGGTCGCCGCCAGGGTGAACAGCGGCACCACGATGGCGCGGCCGATGTGGCGCAGCGGCCCGCGGGTCGGAATGCGCGACAACCACGGCGCCACCCGTTCGAGCCTGAGCGTCCGATCGACCTCGGTTCCGACCGCGCTGGCGAGCACCACATTCGGTAAACCATGCTGGGTGAAAACCCGCGCCAATTCGATCGCGACCGTTTCCACGCCGCCGGCATTGCTCAATTCTTGCACGACCTGGACGATCTCAAAGTCCATGCGATCCAAACTCTTTCGGAGAACACACGCTTGCGACCTCGTGCCGAGCTCTCAGCGGTTAGCATGATCCTGTTAACGATTGCCTCGTTTCTGGCGATGCCGGCGGCGTTCGGTCAGGCTGCCGTCGGCGCGCCACCGCGTTTGCGCGACATGGTCGGCGGCGGTAATCTGGTGACCCATCTCGCCGGCCAGAGCCCGCAGCTCTATCAAGCCTTGCGCGGCGTCGGCGCCCGTATGGGGCGGATGGATTCGTATGGCTGGCGCACGCTCACGCGCGTGCCGACGCCGCACGATTTCGATGCCGCCATGAACGAGGCCCATGACAACGGCATCACGCCGCTGATTCTGCTCGAATATGACGGCAGCTATCAGACCCTCGATCCACCGCAGCCGATCGGCTCCTATCAGGACTGGTTTGCGACGGGACAAGCGATGGCGCGGCGCTTTCGCCCCGGCGGCGACTGGGGGCGCGAGCATGGCATCCCGGATTTCGGAGCCACCATCTTCACTGCCATCAACGAGCCCGACGTACAGGCGACGATTCCGCGCCAAGCCTATCACGATGCGCTTAAGGGACTGGCGGACGGTGTCCACAGCGTCGATCCGCACCTGCGCGTCGTCCCCGGCGGCTTCGCCACCTGCAACTCGAACCGTGACGCCACGCTGCGCGGTTATGGCCCGGCCATTGCCGACCTGCTGGAGGACGGCCACCTCGACGGCATCGATCTGCATACCTATTACAACGACCGCTGGTATCCGATCACCAAAGGTCGCGAATTCTCGGCGCAGACCTGCTTCGATCGCATCAAGCAGGCCATGGGTCTCACCCGCGATATCCATTTCTACAGCACTGAGTTCAACGTGACGCGCGCCGGCGCATGGGACGATGACCGCATCCTCGGCAAGCTGTTTCTCAGCGCGGTCTGGGACCAGCTCGCCGTGGCGGGCCGGAACGGGCATTCGCCGGCGACCGTGCTGGCGTTTCCGTGGAATCTTGGCGACACGCCGCGGGTCGATGGTCCGCATTATGCGATGGCCGCAGGCGAGAACCCGTGGGTTCCGGAGCTGCGCAGCACGGTGTTCAAGAGAGTGCTCGACCTTGCCGGCGACCTGACGATCGTCGCCATCGACAGGGCGCGCGGTCTCACGCAGCTCACAGGCCGCGGCGCCGATCTGTTCGTCTGGCAGGACATGCCAGGCTGGACCGACCGGCCCGGCCGTGCGCTGGAGCTCGATCTGCCCAGTTGGACGCGCAGTCTCGAGATCTGGGGTTGGGACGGCCTGCGCCGTGTCGAGCCGGCGACACCGGGTCGCTTCGTCGTCGACGGCGTGGACGGAAACGAGACCTACATGATCCGCGTCCCGAGATGACGGCGCTGATTGCGTGCGCGACAGCGTCAGCATTCCATTAACGTCAACGCGAGACGTTACGGCGCTCGCGCTGTGTGCGCTCGGCATTTTTACCGATCCTTGCTATCTGCCGTCATGTCATGAGCCCAGCGGCTCGTCAGAGCACATGCTTTGGAAACGGGATGCAGCTGAACCGCAACGCCGATCGCCTGGATGGGACGCCGCCGCCTGCGAAGGTGCGTGTGCGCGAGATCGCAGAGAGCGATCTGGCGGCCGTTGCGGCGCTGTTGTCGCGCGGCTTTCCGTTCCGGAACGAGTCATATTGGCTGCGCGGATTGCGGCGCCACGCCGAGCGGCCGCGCCTCGACGGCTATCCGGTGTTCGGCTACTGCCTCGATCATGACGGCCGGGCGGTCGGCGTCATCCTGCTGCTGTTCTCGCGCGTGCTCGCCGGCGGCGAGATGATCGTGCGGGCCAATGTCTCGAGCTGGTATGTCGAGCCTGAGCACAGGGCATTCGGATCGCTGCTGGTCCGGGCGGCGACACGCGACAAGCGCGTGACGTATTTCAACATCACGCCGGCGCCGCATACCTGGCGGCAGGTCGAGGCGCAGGGCTTCTCCGTCTATTGCAAGGGCCAGATCTATGCCGCTTTGGCGCTGTCGCGGCCGGCTCCGGACGCGTCCGTGAGTGCGTTCGCCGACAAGGCAATAGACGGCCTGTCTGAGTTCGAGCACGATCTCTTGCGGCAGCATCAGGCGTTCGGCTGTCTCAGCGTCGTCGCGCGCGACGCGACGGGTGCCTATCCCTTCGTCTTCCAGCGCCACCGCGTCAAGAACACGATACCGGTGGACCGGCTGCTCTATTGCCGCGACACCGCCGACCTCGCCCGCTTTGCCGGAAACATCGGTCGCTTCCTGGCGCGCCGCGGTGGAATGCTGGTGCGCTTCGATGCCGATGGCCCCGTGCCCCGGCTATTTGGCTGGTATTCGGAGCAGCGCGGCCGGAAATATGTCAAGGGCCCGCATCCGCCGCATCTCGGCGATCTCGCCTTCACCGAGGCGGCCCTGTTCGACAGCTGAAGCGATCTGCCGTCCTGACCACGCCGCCTTAGAGGTTCAGCAGGGGACCGGGCTATTCGTTCCGCAGCCCCGAGGCTTCGACGATCTTGCGCCAGCGCGCGGTTTCGTGGGCCATCATGGCGCCGAACGCGACATTCCCGGTGATTGGTATCGCGCCGAGCTCGGCGATCCGCTCGCCGACCGCCGGCTCGGAGAGGGCCCGATTGATCTCGTGATTGAGCAGGTCGGCGATCTCGCGGGGCGTGCCGTGCGGCGCGCCGACGCCGTAGAAGGAGCTGGTCTCGAAGCCCGGCAGCGTATCCGCGATCGGCGGCACATCGGGCAGGATGGCCGAACGGTCGAGCGTGGTCACGCCGAGTGCGCGCAACTTGCCTGCGCGTACCAGCTCGAAGGACGAGGTGACGTTGTCGAACATGCCCTGCACCTGACCGGACATCACGTCGGTGAGTCCCGGCGCGGATCCCCTGTAGGGCACGTGGGTGTAGCAGATGCCGGCCGTCCGTTTGAACAGTTCGCCCGAGAGATGGAGCGAGGTGCCAATCCCGACGAGGCGATCGAGAGCTTGTCGGGGTTCCGTTTGGCGAAGGCGATGAACTCGGCGGTGTTGCGCGCCGGAACGTCGTTGTTCACGACCAGAACCAGCGGACTCTGAGCGACCCCAGCGACCGGATCGATGCTCGCGGCGAAATCATAACCGAGGTTTGGGTCGAACGAGGCGTTAATCGCATTGGCGGTTGACGTCAGCAGCAGCGTGTGCCCGTCGGCAGCCGAAGCGATAACGGCTTGCGTTCCAATGTTACTGCCTGCGCCCGGCTTGTTCTCAACAATGAAGGTCTGTCCGAGACGATCCGAGAGACGTTGGCACAGCAGCCGCGACAACACGTCGGTCGCGCCGCCCGGTGCGTAAGGCACCACCCAACTTCACTGAGCGCGCGGGATAAGCAGGCGAGAAGGCTGAAGGCGACACACGGGCCACGGCGGTCGCAATCGCCGCTGCGGAGGACAGCAGAAAGGAGCGCTTGCTGATCATGGCGGAGTCTGGTCCCCTTTGCTGGCACGCGATGTCCGCCTCGGGCAGGACTGCAATGCCTATGGCAAGGAAACCGAGCGACCGCATTCAGTTTTCGGCGGCGTGGTAAAGACTTCCGCTCCGCCGCGCCCGTTCCAGCTGAACGGAGCAGGGCGGCCTGCGGAGGAGACGGCTGCTTCCAATTGCTCGTGAACCGATAGGAACGATCGGGCGGTTGAGAAGATAAAAAGCATACCCTTCAGCCAAGGAGAACGCTCATGAAGTCAGTCCTCGTAGCCGTGGCATCGCTGGCATTGCTCGGTTCGTCCGCACTCGCGCAGACATCGCCACCCGTCAACAGTTCGCAAATGGACGCAGCGTCCAGCGGCAATGACCAGAAGGGCCCGGCCGACGCCGCCAAGACTAATAATCAAGCCCAGGATTTAGCTGCAATCCAGAAGATCCGACAGGATCTGCAGAATGCCGGTTTTACCGACGTAAAGATTGTTGCCCGCTCGTTTGTGATCCAGGCCAAATCGAGTGACGGCTCTCCGGTGGTGATGACGATCGGTCCGCATGGGATGTCGGTGTTCGAAGCCATGAGCGGAGCACCGTCTAGTTCCGGAACGGTGGGCAAAGGTTCAGGTACAGGGGCTTCCTCCGACGTCACCCCGGGTACTTCGACAAATCAAAATGCGCCCTCCAGCAGCCAGAATTCGGGGTCACAGCAGTAGGAGCTTTGACATTCCGAGGAGGCAGGAGACCCCGATGGCCAAATATGATCAAGGCATCACGCGCGCAGGGCGAGGGGAGGAACAGCCGACGGACAAGGAGTGCGCGCAGACCGCTCATCAGACCAAGCCCGGTACGATGCCGACGCATCCCGCGCACAAAGGGGATGACGATGGGAGCGGCCAGGGAGGACAAGATAAACCGGGGCATCGCGGCACGTCATAGCCAGATGTCGTCCGACCAGCCCGAGGTGAGGGAAGTTCGATGCGCTTTCACCGCGATCCCCGATCGGCAATTAAGACGGGCTCTCGAAGGACAGGACGCTCGGCCGGGTCCAGTCGGGCTCAGCCATCGCCTTCGACCTCGCGGAAAGCGATGCGCGCCGTCCTAACCTCAATGCCGGCCGGCGATGCGACCGGCTTGTCGATCCAGGCGGCGAGGTCGACTGTCAGCGGTGTGCGACGGTCGACGCTGCCGCCCGGGTGTTTCGTAGTCGCGGCCATCGTATTGTTGACGCGCACCGGACCGGAAACTGAAAAACGGTCCGGCTGAGCGAACGCGTTGCCGGCAAAGCTCATGGTCAGGTCGATATCGATCTCCTGGTCGGTGGCAGGGGATAGCAGAAGCAACAGGATTTCTGTTCCCATGGCCGTGATGCGGATATGGCCGGCAAACGGCTGCGCCGCATAGTGCGCCACCAACCTGATCGAGATGATGTCGCCGCTGCAGATGGTCGCATCCGCGGGCACGGACATCGTCAGTTGCGGCACTGGCTTGTCGCCCGACCAGGTCGCGGCCGTGGATCTGACCGGACCGGGCAGGTGACCGCCGATCCGGCGGCATGAAACATAGCGAACCTGATCCAGCAACGCTGGTGACGCGAGCCGGCCGAACTCACAATTGCGCAGGACGACGGGCATCGCATCCCGAGATTGAGTTTGCGCTGGTGCTGGCGCGGACCATCGACTTCCTGAGTGCTGATCCCGACCAGTTGCTAAGCGCCATTTACGATTTGCGCGACATAAGATGCGTGAGATCTCAGAGGAGGATCGCGCGGACAAGGCCGAGTTGATGCAGGCGTTGGAAACCGCCATCGCGGGCGTCGAAGCACACGCCAAGAAATATGGTCGCGCCGGGCTTGCGCCGCCCAATACCACTCGTCTGGAGGCGCTGGGCGCCAAACGTTCCGGGGGGATTCTGCGCGCAATCGAAACTGCGGCAGATCAGGCCGGGCGAGGAGAAGGCTTGACCGATGCATTGTCCGATCGCGGCATCACGCGCGCCATCGGACAACGCTCGACATCGGCGATGCCGATGCGCTTCGCCGCGGTGCTGCTGTGTGTCGCGTGTGTGGCGGTCGGTGTTGTCGTGGTGAAGCGGCGTGACTTCCGTTCATCGGCGCTGCGGCCGGTGACGTCGGCCGCGAGTGCCGTTCCCGTTGTCGCGGGGACACCGCAGGTCGCGCCGCCAATGGCTTGTCCGCGATCCGAGCCTGCCGACGGCCTATGGCGTCTTTGCCGAAAGCGCGGGCGATCTTCATGAATTGCAGATGTTGCAGGGGCGCGTCCCTGATCCGCGCGTCGCGATATCAGCGGCGATCACCAGGCCGAGCGAGACCACCGTTCTGGACGGTCATATCAGGTTCATCGTGTTCCAGAGGGACACGCCGCCCGATGCGTTCGACGCCGTCGAGGTGCGCGTCGTTGCGCGGGTCAGGCAGGCGATGAATTTCGATGCGACCGGAAAGCCCGTGATGTCGTCGAACGACGACAACTGGGTCGTCCGCAACATCGCGATTCCCTGCCGCGCCTCGCCTGTCAGGACGAGCCGCAGATGTTCGAGATCAAGCCCCGCGATCCAGATATGGAATTTTCCCCCGGCCGCTATGCGCTGGTCATCAAGGGGCGCGGTTTCGACTTTTCCGTCGCAGGAAACGTCACCGACAAGAAGCAGTGCCTGACGCGGCTGGTCGCTGCCAACGGGACTTTCTATTCAGAATGTCAGAAGCCGTAATGAGGCGGCAACCGGACGGCACCGTTGGATTCCGGAAGCGGTCGCACCCGCCTCAGTCGAAAATTCATCAAGCGCCATGCCGAGTTATCGCTTTTCTCCATGACCGCGGAGGATAGCTTCGCGACACCTGCCACGGAGCAGAACAAGCCGCGCGTGCAGCGGAGGAGACCACCAATGGCCATTTCAGCAGTTTCGACGGCGCCGGCGGATCGCCGTGGTCGCCGAGCTCGCGCGCGATCTCTGCGATTTCTCAAAGCAGCTGCAGGGCTGAACTGAAGCTGCGCCTATGCGGTCGCGTCCCGGCAAGTGGGGAGAGGTTTGAAGTCTCGGCTACTTGCAAGCACGCCGATGGTGATGCGGGCAGGGCAGAGCTTGCGGCGGTGTCATGATCACCTGCGACGGATAAGGCTCGGGCGAGCGCCGCGCATTGCCGGCCAGAAAGCCTTCGATGCCGATTGAGGCTTCAGGCGGATCGCCGGCAAAATTGCCGGGGAAGACGGCATTGTTATGAAAATCGCGATCGTCGTCGCGGCCGTCGAAGAACCAGAACGAGGACGTATTGCCGTAGCGCAGCACCTGTCGTCCGCTTCGCTCCTGCGCGGCCAGCGGCGATGCCGTTGTCAGACTCAGCGTGCCTGCGAGCAGAAGTGCTGTCCCCACTGCGGTCTTGTGACTCGGAATCATGGCCTGATGGTCCCCCAGTCGCCCTTCCAGCCCGTGAGCTTGCCCTTGCGGAACTGCAGATACAGCCCGTCGCTGCGGCTAGACAGCGCGGCGCCCTTGACGTTGGGCACCGCGATCAGCAGTTCGTTGCCGACACTGCCGCGCACGTAAGCGAGCGGCACACCGAGGGATTGCGAAGCCTGGTCCGGCGTCATGCCGAAGCTGAGCGGCAAGGTCGCGTTGCGCGACGCAAAGGCATTCTGGGCCGATGCAGGTGCCAAGCTGGTGTAGCTCAGCCCCAGACAGCCGGCCGTCGCAAACGCTCGCGCGATGCGGAGCATCGCAGCTTCCGGGTCTCGGTCAGGTGGCTTGCCCATGCGTTACTCCACCGACGCCGTTGCCAGGGTGCCCTGCGGCGTCCAGCCGCCGCCGAGCGCCTGGAACAGGCTGCTGGCTGCGAGCATCTTGTTAAGCCGCACCGTGACCAGATTGTTCTCCGCGGTGAACAGCGTCTGTTCGGTCTGCAGCACGGTGATCAGATTGACCGTGCCGCCACCATACTGCTTCTCGGCGACGTCGAACGCCTTGCGCGAGGCCGTCACCACGTCGTTCTGCAGCTTCTCCTGCAACGTGAACTTCTGCAGGGCGATCAGCGCCTTCTCGACGTCGGAGAAGGCCGAGAGCACGGTCTTGCGGTAGGTCTGCAGGTTCTGCAGCTGCACGCCTTTGGCCTGCTTCAACTCGCTTTCGAGCAGGAAGCCGTCGAAGATCGGCTGGGTGAGGCTTGCGGTCAGCGTGTAGAACCAGGCGCCCGGCGTGAATAGCGAGGCCAGCGCCGCGCTCTGGAAGCCGGTGGTGCCGGTGAGTTGGATCTGCGGGAAGAAGGCGGCACGCGCCGATTCGACGCTGAAGTTCGATGACGCGAGCGTGGCTTCGGCCTGGCGGATATCAGGCCGCTGGTAGAGCAGCTGCGAGGGCAGGCCGGGCGTGACTCGCGGCACCGCAATCCTGCTGAGCGAGCCGCCGCGCAGGTTGAAATTCGCGGCCGCTCTGCCGACCAGCAGCGCCAGCGCGGCCGTGTCCTGGCCGACCGTGACTTCGAGCGGCGGGATCGCGGCCTTTTGTGTCGCGACCAGCGCCTCCTGTTGCGACAGATCGAGCTGCGAAGCCGTACCGCCGCTGAACTGGGCCTTGATCACCTTGAGAATGCGCTCGGCGGCAGCGAGATCGCGCTTCGTGACCGCGAGTTGATCCTGCGCGGCCAGCACCTCGAAATAGGTGTTGGCGACGGTCGCGAGCGTGGTCAGCGTCACCACGTCGCGATTGTAGCGCGAGGCGGTCGCGGTTTCCTCGGAAGCCGCCAATGTCGCGCGGTTCTTGCCCCAGAAGTCGAGCATGTAGCTCGCGGTCAATCCTGTGGAAAAAATCGACACCGTCGATGAGCTGCCGCTGGCCGTGGTGCCGAGACCCGAGCTGGAGGTGCCCGACGAGCCACCGCCGCCATGCTCGCGCTCGGCGCTGGCGCTGCCCGATATCGTCGGCAACAATGCCGCGCCGGAAACGCCGACCTGTGCGTCCGCCTGGATGATCTGGGCGACCGCAACCGCGATATCGAGATTGTTGGTCTGTGCCGCATCCATTAGCGAGCTCAGCTCGTTGGAACGGAAGCCGCGCCACCAGTCGATAGCGGGCGGCGCCTTGTCGGCCGCAGCCTCGCTCTTGGGACCGGCGCGATAGGCCACAGGCACTTCGAGGTTCAGATCCGGTCGCTCGGTGCCGAGAATGCAGCCGGAAAGACATGGGCTCAGCAGCAGCGCGCATAGAGCGGATGTCACCCGCAGCGGACTGCGCTGGCGCAAGGCCGCAGTTTGAATGCGGCCGCGCATCGGACCAACAAGGCGGATCGATTCGGGCTTCGGCATCTACTCGCCTGGTTGCAGTGAAGGTGCGCCCGCATGCGGCGCTGCGTTGCGGCGACGTTGGCTCCAGAGGCGAAACCTGTCTAGATACAAATAGATCACAGGCGTCGAATAAAGTGTCAGCATCTGGCTGAGCGCCAGACCGCCGACGATGGCGATGCCGAGCGGCTGGCGCAGCTCGGCGCCTTCGCCGAGGCCCAGCGCCAGCGGAACCGCACCGAGCATGGCGGCCATAGTCGTCATCATGATCGGGCGGAACCGAAGCAGGCAGGCTTCGCGTATCGCGTCGAGCGGGGAGAGCCCACGGCTGCGCTCCGCGTCCAGCGCGAAGTCGATCATCATGATCGCATTTTTCTTCACGATGCCGATCAGCAGGATGACGCCGATCAGCGCCATGATGCTGAACTCGGTGTTGAAGGCCATCAGCGCCAGCAGCGCGCCCACCCCGGCCGACGGCAAGGTCGAGAGGATGGTCAGCGGATGCACATAGCTCTCGTAGAGCATGCCGAGCACGATGTAGATCGTGAGCAGCGCCGCCAGGACCAGGAATGGCTGGTTGCTGAGCGAATCCTGGAACGCCTTGGCCGCGCCCTGGAACGTGCCCTTGATCGTCGCGGGAACGCCGATCCGGTTCATCGTGGCTTCGATGGTGGCGGTCGCCTGGCTCAATGAGACATTCGGCGGCAGGTTGAATGAGATGGTGTTGGCGACCAGCAGGCCCTGGTGATTGACGCCGAGCGGCGTCGCGGAGGTGGTGTAGTGCGCCACCGCCGACAGCGGGATCATGGTCTCCTGCGAGGTCGCGACCGCCGCGCCGGTGGAGGCCGCTCCCTTCCCGGTGGCGCCGATCGAATTGGTGGCGGCATTGCGCGCAGCTTGCGCGTTGGCCGAAGCTGCCGCCGATTTGGAAGAGACGATGGTACCGACCACGGCATTGGTGGCCTGCGAACCGCCGACCGTGCCACCGGAGGTGCTGATATAGACATCCTTCAGCGTCTCCGGGTTCTGCCAGTAGCGCGGCGCCACCTCCATGATGACGTGGTACTGGTTGCGGGCGACATAGATGGTCGAGACCTGGCGCTGGCCGAAGGCGTCATAGAGCGTGTTGTCGATCTGGCTCACCGTGATGCCGAGCCGCGCCGCGGCGTCGCGGTCGATCAAAAGGTCGCTCTCGAGCCCCTTGTTCTGCTGGTCACTGTTGACGTCGGCGAGAACGCTGGTCTCGCGCTGCAGCGCGGCCACGATCTTCGGCGTCCATTCATTGAGCTCCTCGAGGCTCGTGCCCTGCAGCGTGTATTGATATTGCGCGTTGCTGGCGCGGCCGCCGATCCGGATGTCCTGCACCGCCTGCAGGAACAGCGTCGCGCCCGGCACCACGGACATCTGCCGGCGCAACCGTCCGATCACGCCGTCGACGGACAGCTTGCGCTCGGCGAGCGGCTTCAGCGAGACGAACATGAAGCCGGAATTGGTCTGTCCGCCTCCGGTGAAGCCGACCGCGGTATCGACCGCCGGATCCTGCTTGATGATGTTGACGAACTGCGTGAGCTTCTGCCGCATCAACTGGAAGGAGATGCTCTGGTCGGCCTGGATGATGCCGATCATGCGGCCGGTGTCCTGCTGCGGAAAAAAGCCTTTCGGAATCACGTCATAGAGATAGACGTTCAACCCGATGACCAGCACCAGCAGGGCCACGATCGAGCGCGGATGATCCAGCGCCACGGTGAGGGAACGCCGATAGGCATTTAGCATCGCGTCGAAGACACGCTCGCTGGCCAAATAGAGCCGGCCGTGGCGCTCCCCGGCGACCGGCTTGAGCAACACCGAGCACATCATCGGTGTGGTCGACAGCGACACCGCGAGCGAGATCAGGATCGAGATCGAGATCACAACCGCGAATTCGCGAAACAGCCGCCCGATGATGCCGCCCATCATCAGGATCGGGATGAACACCGCGATAAGCGAGATGCTCATCGAGAGTACGGTGAAGCCGACCTCGTTGGCGCCCTTCAGCGCGGCCTGGAACGGTGTCATGCCCTCTTCGATGTAGCGGGTGACGTTCTCCAGCACCACGATGGCGTCGTCGACCACGAAGCCGGTCGCGACCGTCAATGCCATCAGCGACAGATTGTCCAGGCTATAGCCCATCAAATACATGGCGCCGAAGGTGGCGACCAGCGACACCGAGACCGCGACCACCGGAATCAAGGTGGCGCGCAGGTTCCTCAAGAACGCGAACACCACGAGGATCACCAGCATCACCGCCAGCACCAGGGTGCGCTCGACGTCATGCAGCGAGGCGCGAATGGTGAGCGAGCGGTCGACCGCGATGGCGATGTCGATCGCCGGCGAGATCGAGGC
>NZ_JBARGP010000385.1:0-11712 GCF_049798375.1 Bradyrhizobium sp. | reverse complement strand
GGCGAGCACGATTTCCTCGACGAGGACGTCAAGTTCTACAAGGACCGCTACGGCAAGGGGACGCGCGGCGCCGGCTGGTATTCCTTCGACGCCGACGGCGTGCACTTCATCGGCCTCGTCAACGTCGTCGACCTCAAGGCCGGTGGCCTCGGCAATCTCGGCGCCGAGCAGCTCGAATGGCTCGAGGCCGACCTCAAGGGCCGTTCGAAATCGACGCCGGTGGTGGTGTTCGCGCACATCCCGCTGTGGACGGTCTATCCGCAATGGGGCTGGGGCACCGAGGACGGCGGCCGCGCGCTGGACTATCTCAAGGGCTTCGGCTCGGTCACCGTGCTCAACGGCCACATCCACCAGGTGATGCAGAAGGTCGAGGGCAACGTCACCTTCCACACCGCGCGCTCGACCGCCTTCCCGCAGCCGGCGCCGGGCACCGCGCCTTCCCCCGGTCCGATGAAGGTCGAGGACGCCAAGCTGCGCAGCATGCTCGGCGTGGCCAGCGTCAATTTCAAGGTGGGCGACGAGCGCCTCGCCATCATCGACACGCCGCTGCAGGGCTGAAGAGGAACATAGCGACCATGAAGCGACGTGATTTCATCAACCGCGGCGTGAGCTTCGCCGCGGCCGGCCTCCTGCTGCTGTCATTTACCGGCAGCAGTGCCCGGGCCGAGACCATCGCGGTGTCGATCGACAATTTCACCTTCGCCCCTGTCGAGGTCAAGGCGAAGGTCGGCGACACCGTAACCTGGACCAACCATGACGACATTCCCCACACGGTGGTGTCGGCCGGCAAGTTCAGGTCGAAGGCGCTCGATACCGACAACAGCTTTACTTTCACCTTCACTGCGGCCGGCGACTACAAATATTTCTGCTCGCTGCACCCGCACATGACCGGGCTGATCAAGGTTGAGTAACGCGTCAAACCAGCGCATCACTTATTCGCCCGGCCGGCCTCCCGGCCGGGCGAATGCCGCTTCCGCATCAGCCAGGCAGCAGGGAATGCCGCTCAACACAACCAACGACGATCCGGAACGGGCGCGGCGCTTTCGCGAGCTGGCGCTGCCCTATCTCGACGACGTCTACACGCTGGCGCGCTATCTGTTGCGCGATCCGTCCGACGCAGAAGACGCGGTGCAGGATTGCTACCTGCGCGCGTACAGGCATTTCGACACCTATCGGGGGCCGGCGATTAAGCCCTGGCTGTTCGCGATCCTGCGCAACGTCTGCAATGCCGAGTTTTCGCGGCGCGCCCATGCGCCGACCAAAACCATCGACGATGCGCCGGAGGCCGCCGAGCAGCCGCCGCTGTGGCGCGAGACCCAGGAGACGCCGGAGGGGGCCATGTTGCGGGAGCGCGACGCCTCGGCGATCCGCCGCCTGATCGATGCGCTCGCCGAACCCTTTCGCGAAACCTTCGTGCTCCGGGAGATCAACAATTTGTCCTATCGCGAAATCGCGGAGGCCGCCGGCGTGCCGGTCGGCACCGTGATGTCCCGCCTCGCCCGGGCCCGCGCCATGCTGCGCGCAGCCTGGATGGCGGAAGAGGAGCCTTCACAATGACCTGCGACGAGGCCGAAATCCTGCTGCATGCGCTCGTCGATGGCGAGCTCGACGCCGGCCATAGCAGCGAAGTCGAGGCGCATGTCGCAACCTGTCCGCGCTGCACGGCCGAACTGGCCGCGATCAGGCAGATGCATGATGCCGTCGCCGGCGCCGACCTGAAATACACCGCGCCGCCCCTGTTGCGGAAGCGCATCGAGGCCGCGCTGCCGCAGCCACGCGCGGCCGTGCCGAGCCGCCGCTCCATACTGAAGGGCTTTGCGATGGGCTCGGCGGTGTCGGCGCTGGCCGCGACCGGATTGGTCGCCATCTTGGTCAACAAGGACGACCAGCAACTTGTCGAAGCGGAAATCGTCTCGGCGCATCTGCGCTCGCTGCAGGCCGGCCACCTCACCGACGTGATCTCGACCGATCAACACACGGTGAAGCCGTGGTTCAACGGCAAGCTCGACGTATCGCCGCCGGTGATCGATCTCACCGCGCAGGGCTTCACCCTGATCGGCGGCCGGCTCGACTATGTCGATGCGCGCGCCATCGGCGCCGTGGTCTATAAGCGCCGCCAGCACGTCATCAACCTGTTCGTGGCGCAGACGGCCGACACCGCCCAGCACGCCGCGAAGATGGACACGATCCAGGGCTTCAACATCCGACGCTGGGGCGAGAGTGGGATGAAGTTCTGGGCGGTCAGCGACATCGGCGCCGACGAGCTCAACGAGTTCGGCGCCAAGTTCGAGACTGCGATGAATGCTAACAAGGAGGGATAAAAGCCGCTCTCGTCATTGCGAGGAGCGTCAGCGACGAAGCAATCCAGTCTTCCGCCGCCGGTCTGGATTGCTTCGCTTCGCTCGCAATGACCCGCTTATGTTCTTCCGCACGATGGGTGGGACGACTTTACATCGGCTTACGCCGATTTGCGCATCGCGTTGTCGACCAGCGTCTTGCCGAGCGACCAGATCGCGCCGGGCACCTTGTGGCTCTGGGCGATCACGTCATCGAAGGCGCGCACGATCCAGGCGCAATCCTCTTCGGTAATGGTGAGTGGCGACAGCAGCTTCACCGTATGCAGACCGTGACCGGCGACCTGAGTCAGGACCTTGTGATCCTTGAACAAGGGCACCGTGATCAGCTGAACGAACAAACCCTTGTTGGCGCTTTCCAGCACGTTCCACGACGCCTTCAGCCGCAGCGATTTCGGCGGGCCGAACTCGACGCCGATCATCAACCCCTTGCCGCGGACTTCCTTCATCAACTCGTAGCCCGGCACCATCCGGTTCAGTGCCAGACGAAGCTCGGCGCCGCGCTTGGCGGCGTTCTCGATCAGCTTCTCCGCCTTCAAAACTTCCAGCGTGGCGATGCCGGCGGCCATCGCGAGATCGTTCTTCGCGAAGGTCGAGCCGTGCACGACGGCACGATCCATGCGGTTGAAGATCTTGTCGAAAATGGCCTTGCGCGTCAGCAGCGCGCCGACCGGCACATGGCCGCCGGACAGCGCCTTCGAAAGCAGCACCATGTCCGGCTCGACATTCCAGTGCTCGACCGCAAGGAAGCGGCCGGTGCGGCCGAGGCCAGTCTGGATTTCGTCTGCGATGAAGATGGTGCCGTATTTCTTGCACAGCGCGGCTGCGCCAGGCAGGAATTCATCGGAGGGCATGTTGACGCCCTTGCCTTGAATCGGCTCGACGATGAAGCCCGCGATCTCGCGCGAAGATAGCGCCTGCTCGAGCGCGGCGAGATCGTTGAACGGCACCGTGGTGCAGCCCGGCAGCAGCGGCTCGAAGCCGCCGCGGAAATTCTGGTCATCGGTCAGCGAAAGCGCGCCATAGGTGAGGCCGTGATAAGCGTGCCCGCAATAGACGATGCCGGGCCGCCCGGTCGCGCCGCGCGCGAACTTGATCGCGGCCTCCACCGTCTCGGCGCCGGAATTGGCGAAGAACACCTTGTCCAGATACGGGACATATTCCAGCAGCCGCTCGGCCAGCACGCCGGCCAAGGTCGACACATCGAGCTGCACGAGATTCGGAAGGTCGCTGTCGAGCACACTCTTCAGCGCGGTCCGCAGCGAGGGATGGTTGCGGCCGATCGCGAACACGCCAAATCCGCTCAGCAAATCCAGGTAGCGGGCGCCATCGCGGTCAAACAGGTATTGTCCCTGCCCTTTCTGGAACCCAACGTCGTATCCGATCGTTTTGAGAACGCGTACCAGCTGCTCGTTCAGATGCTTGGAATGCATGGAACTGCGCTGATTCTCGCGCTCCACAAACATCTCGGAAACGTCTAGATTGGAGTTTAGCATCGGCTACATACTTCGGTTGATGGATGTTTCGTCAACTGAAAACGCGTAATGCGGCGTTTTGCCCCCATTCGCACCACCAAAGCAAGCACGGGTTTCAGCCAATGTTGCACCGCTCTAAATCTCTCACGCGCCCAGTATTAGCATGTTCGGGACTGTTGTTCGCAGCAGGAATTTCGTCCGCGATGGCAGCCGATCCCACCGGTGACTGGCGCGTGGCGGATGGTGTCGCCAACATCCGAGTCGCACAATGCAATGGAAGCATGTGGGGCGCCGTCGCCTGGGAAAAAACGCCGGGAGGCCGTGACACCAACAATCCCGATACGGCCAAGCAAAGCCGACCGACGCTCGGGATGCCGATTCTGCTCGACATGAAGAAGAAGGCCGGTGCCGATTCCTGGGAAGGCGAGGTCTACAACGCCAAGGATGGCAAGACCTACGAGTCCAGCATCACGCCGACCGACGCCAATCATTTGGAGATTAGGGGCTGCGTGCTCGGCTTCCTGTGCGGCGGCGAGACCTGGACGCGAGTCGGTCCGCCGATCCCTTCGAGCCCGGCGAACAGCATGGCGAAAGGTACCGCAAAACCGGCCGCTCCCGCACCGAAAGTGGCCGCGGCGCCCGCTCATGAACCGAGAACAACCGGCGCGGTGACGGGATCGAGCGGCAAGCCGGGTCAGGCAGGTCAAAAAACCGCTAGCGCCGATACAGTCGGCGACATCTGCCTGCTGCCCGAGATCGCCCACGCCCATTAGCGCAGGGCTCGCCACCAACAGGCGTCTGTTTCAAGATATCGGCCGATCCAGTGACTGGGTCGGCCGATATCGCTTGATCGCTACTCCTTGATGACGCGCGGCTTGCCCATCAGCGCAGGCTGGAACAGCAGCACGGCCGCCAGCGTGGTCACCAGCGAGAGCGCCAGCAGCTTGCCCATGCTCGATGTGCCCGGATGGCTCGACAGCCACAGGCTGCCAAACGCGGTCGCCGTGGTCAGCGCGCTGAAGAATATCGCGCGCGTCAGGCTGGTCTGCAGCAGGTTGGTCCGGCCCTCACGCCAAGCCGTCACATAATAGATCTTGAACGCGACACCGATGCCAAGCAGCAGCGGCAGCGCGACGATGTTGGCAAAGTTGAGCGGCAGCCTGATTAGGACACAGATTTCAAGCGTCACCGCGCCCGCAACCAGCAGCGGCACGATCGTCATCAGCACGTCGGTGATCCGCCGCAGCGTGACCCATAGCAGCAGGCTGATCACGACCAGCGCATAGATGCCGGCGTGGATGAACGCCCGCACGATGGTATCGCCCGATTTGAGGATCGACACCGGGCCGCCGATCGCGGTCGGCTCGGCCGCCAGCACCGCATTGGCGAAGTTGCGCAGATTGTCATTGTCGTTCGGATCGCCCTTCGGCTCGGCCTCGACCCTGATCCAGCCGTCCTTGCTGCGCCACTGCGAGACCAGATCGGCCGGCAGCGTGGTCAGGCTGACCGGCTGCGCCTGCAGCGCCAGCTTGAGCTGCTCGATCACGATCTTGAGCGGCATCACGAAGGTCGCCTGCGCCTTGTTGCGCGTCTCCTCGTTGGAGGTGGCGAGCTTGGCGAGCGCGTCCGCAAGCCGCCGCGACGCGACGGCTCCCGGTCCTTTGCCCTCGCCGGCGGTCTTGCGCAGATTGTTCACGGTCGAGTTGAGCGCCTCGACATTCTCCTGATCGCTCGGCGGCGCATCGATCTGGTCCGGATTGAGTGCGGGCCCCAGCACCTTCGCGCCCTGCCCGATCATTTTCAGCTTGGCCTGCTGGTCCTCCGGCACAAAGCTGTCGAGCGACATCACCCGCGCCACCTCCGGCACTTTCTCGAGCTTGGCCTCGATCGCCTTGGCATCGCTCTCCGATTTCGTCAGCACGTCGATCGCATTGGCGCCGGTGTTCGGGTCCTTGCGCAGGTCGAGATAGGTCGCGATCGACTCCGCCTTCGGATTGCGCAGGTTCATCGGGTTGAAGTCGAACTTCATGAAGTAAAGCAGCGGCAGGCCGGCGATAACGACCGCGAGCGTGCCGACGATGATCGGGATACGATGCTTCTCCAGGAAGTGGTCGACAGGCGCCAGGAAGGCATAGCCGACCGGCTCCTTCTCGCCAGGCGGATTGAAGATTTTCAGCAGCGCCGGCAGCACGGTGATGCTGGAGACGAAAGCAATCAGCATGCCGGCTCCGGCAATCTCGCCGAGCTCCGAGATGCCCTTGTAGTCGGTGGGCAGGAAGCAGAGGAAGCCCGCCGCGGTCGCCATCGCCGCCAGCGACAGCGGCACCGCCGCACGGCGCGCGGCTTCGGCGAGCGCCGCCGACAAATCGTCGTTCTTGAAGCGCTCGGAGCGGTAGCGGACGCTGAACTGGATGCCGAAATCGACACCGAGGCCAATGAACAGCACCGCGAACGCGATCGACAACAGGTTGAGCGAG
The DNA here is from genome assembly GCF_049798375.1 of Bradyrhizobium sp. Lineage (GTDB taxonomy): Bacteria > Pseudomonadota > Alphaproteobacteria > Rhizobiales > Xanthobacteraceae > Bradyrhizobium. Next base: position 5,406 of record NZ_JBARGP010000385.1, on the reverse strand, counting down.
CCGACCATCATCAAGCCGACCGCGGTCGTGAGCGACAGGCCGATGAACAGATTGATGAAGACGGCGGAGATGATCTTGGCGGAATGCAGCGCCAGCCACAGGATCACCAGCACCACGATGACGGTGCCGATGCCGTTGGTGACGGCGCCCTCCTGCACCGTGGCATATTCCTCATTGGCGATCGGCACCGGGCCGGTCAGGCGTACCCGCGCCTGGTACTTGCCGGCGAAATCCAGCTCGTTGGCGGCTTGTCGGATCGCGTCGGTGGCGTCCTTGCCGGGCTCCAGCGCCTGGTAGTCGAGTACAGGCTTGAATTCGATGAAGGCCCGTTTGTCGCTGTCCGCCAGCGGCTTGTCGCTAAGGAGCTGCCGCCAGGAGAAGGTCGCATCGCCCTTGTTCAGGATGGTCTCGACGGTGTCGGAAATATAGTGGAACGGGCGCGCAGTGCTGTCGAGCTGGACCTGGCCGCGCTTGACGCCGACAAGCCCCGTCTCCAGCGCGCCGGTCAGGCCGCGGATCGACGGGTCGCCCGCCATGATCTCGATCAGCGGAGCGGCCTGCTCGAACTGCCCGGTGAGCTGCTTGACCTCCTCGGTCGGCAGGAACAGCAGGCCGTTCTTCTCGAAGAACTCGCCGGTGCCGAGCGGCTGCACCGCGGAGAAATGCGTAGTGTCGTCCTTGAGCTTCTGGAACAGGGCATCAGCCGCGACGCCGACGAGCTCGGGCGTCGGCGCCTCGACCACCGCCAAAATGGTGCGGTCGCGATCGAAAGCCTGCTCGAACTGCTGATCGCGCTGCCGCCAGTCAAGATTCTCCGAGATCAGCGTGTTGATGTCGGTGTTGATGACGAAATGACGCGCCGTGTAATAGCCGCCCCCCACGGACAGGAGGAGCCCCGCAATCAAAGTCGGCCACGCAAACCGGGTGCAGGCCCTGACGATCGAGACAACAATACTTGTCAGCACTTTTGACTTTCTAATGTTGGTGAGCTGGCCGGAAACGTCCGCTGCCTCGCGGAGTTCCCTCGCGCGGACTAACCCTTACAGACGTTGCTCTTATTTCGGACAACGGCCCGGATACAGGGCGGTCGCGGAACCGTTATGGGCGGCTGATATAGCGGAGATTGTCGGCGGTAAAGTGACGAACGAGTGAGGGTCTAAGAGTTTCATTTCGTTGTACTTTTATCTAATTACTATAATACCAGAGACGTGTTAAGTGTGTGAGGCTGATCACATGTGCGAGAACTGCCCTTTGTCTTTTCTCTCTGATGAAATTTTGACACAAAGCCCTGCCCCTCCATGTACTCGGAATATGGAACCGGATGCCTTTAATGGCGCAGATGTTGCTCGGACCGTCCCGATTCGGCGGGAGGCGATGGATGAAAGTGAGGCAACGTGACCGACGGACGTCCGATGCAGATCTATCTCGCGCAACCGCGCGGTTTCTGTGCTGGCGTGGTGCGTGCGATCGAGATCGTGGAGCGCGCTTTGGAGAAATACGGCCCGCCCGTCTATGTGCGGCATGAGATCGTGCACAATAAATACGTCGTGGAGAGCCTGAAGGCCAAGGGTGCGATCTTCGTCGAGGATCTTTCCGAGGTGCCGCCGCGGGCAGTCACGGTGTTCAGTGCCCATGGTGTGGCTCGCACGGTCGAGGAGGAAGCGGCTTCCCGGAGCCTGCCGGTGCTCGACGCGACCTGCCCGCTGGTCACCAAGGTCCACAACCAGGGCAAGCGCTACAAGGCCAGGGGCCGTACCCTGGTGTTGATCGGTCATGCCGGACATCCCGAGGTCGAGGGCACCATGGGCCAGGTTCCCGGCCCCGTTTACCTCGTTCAAAATGTTGCAGATGTGGCCGTCCTGCCGCTGCCGACAGCCGCCCCTATGGCCTATATTACCCAGACCACGCTTAGCGTTGATGATACCAAAGACATCATCGCCGCCCTTCAGGCGCGGTTTACAGACATTCAAGGCCCGGATATCCGGGATATCTGCTATGCGACACAGAACCGTCAATCTGCGGTAAGGGACTTAAGTAAGCTGGTGGACGTGATTTTGGTGGTGGGCGCCGCCAATAGCTCCAACTCGAACAGACTGCGCGAGATCGGCACCGAGGCTGGAATCGCAAGCTATCTGATCGCTGATGGCACCGAGCTCAATCCGGAATGGCTGAAGGAGGCCGAGGCCGTCGGTATCACCGCCGGCGCGTCGGCTCCGGAAGTCCTGGTTGATGACGTGATCGAAGCCCTGCGCCGCATCGGACCGATGAAGGTCTCGGTGGTCCCGGGGCGGGAAGAAAATATCGAATTCCGCCTGCCGGCCGAGCTGGTCGCGGGCTGATCCTGTTGTTTGGTCCAGAAAGAAGACAAGTAATGGCAATCCCCTTCTTCAAGGAAATGCGTATCGGGGCCTATCTGATGAAGCAGAAGCTTCTCGGCCGGAAACGCTATCCGCTGGTGCTGATGCTCGAGCCGCTGTTCCGCTGCAACCTCGCCTGCGCCGGCTGCGGCAAGATCGACTATCCGGACGCTATCCTGAACCGCCGCATGTCGGCACAGGAGTGCTGGGACGCCGCCGATGAATGCGGTGCGCCGATGGTCGCGATCCCCGGCGGCGAGCCGCTGATCCATAAGGAGATCGGCGAGATCGTGCGCGGCCTTGTCGCCCGCAAGAAGTTTGTCTCGCTCTGCACCAACGCGATGCTGCTCGAGAAGAAGCTCGATCTGTTTGAGCCCTCGCCCTATCTGTTCTTCTCGGTGCATCTGGACGGCCTGCGCGAGCACCACGACCACGCGGTTTCGCAGAAGGGCGTGTTCGATCGCGCCGTGTCGGCGATCAAGGCCGCCAAGGCGCGCGGCTTCACCGTCAACGTCAATGCGACCATCTTCGACGGTCATCCGGCCGAGGAGATCGCGAAATTCCTCGACTTCACCACCGAACTGGGGGTCGGCGTCACCATGTCGCCCGGCTACGCCTATGAGCGCGCGCCCGACCAGGAGCACTTCCTCAACCGCACCAAGACCAAGCAGCTGTTCCGCGACATCTTTGCGCTCGGCAAGGGCAAGAAGTGGAATTTCATGCATTCTGGCCTGTTCCTCGACTTCCTGGCCGGCAACCAGGAGTTCGAGTGCACGCCGTGGGGCATGCCGGCGCGCAACATTTTCGGCTGGCAGAAGCCCTGCTATCTGCTCGGCGAAGGCTATACCAAGACCTTCAAGGAGCTGATGGAGACCACCGATTGGGACACCTACGGCACCGGCAAGTACGAGAAGTGCGCAGACTGTATGGCTCATTGCGGCTACGAGGCCACCGCAGCTGATGCGGCTCTGACCAACCCGCTGAAGGCAATGTGGGTGAGCTTGCGCGGCGTGAAGACGACGGGCCCGATGGCGCCGGAGATCGACCTCTCCACGCAGCGGCCCGCGCAATATGTGTTCTCGTCCGAGGTGCAGAAGCGGGTCTCCGATATCCGCAAGGACGAAGCCGCCGAGAAGGCCGCGCGGCAGAAGGCCTCCACCGCAGCGTAACGCGCGACAATTATCGGAACACACAAGCAGGCCGCCGACTGATCGGATCAATCGGCGGCCCGTCTATTTTGGAACGACCGTGAGAAGCGCTGGGCCGGCGCAACAATTCGCTGATCCCGGACCAGCGAGCAGAGCGAGCGCGATCCGGAGCCATCCATCGTTGCCGCTGTGACATCGCGCTGCCGCTACAGCAGATCCGACAAAATTGCCTCGGCGGCTATCGGCCCGGCGTTGTCGGCGCGCAATTGCGCACCTGACCGGGACGACAGCGGAGATTGTTGCTTCCGCCGTCGCGCGACAATGAGGCTTAGGCTTCGGCAGCAAGCAGGGTGTCGGTCTCAAGCAGCGCCTCGGCGCCGAGCAGGCTGCTCAGCAGGTAGTCGCGGCAGCCGCGCAGTGAGCGCAAGGCCCGGTTGAACTCGATCCCGGTCGAGACAAGGCCGCGCAGGACCCGCGGATTGCGCGCGACGCCGCGGAGGATCATCGGCAGGTCGATGTCGCCGTTGGGCTTGATGGCATTCTTGGCGAGCGACGGCAGCGTGCGATGCGCAGGATCGGAGATGACGCGCAGCGCCGCGAAGGGTAACTCGTATTCGGCAGCATAGGCCGCGGCGATGTGGCTTTCCATGTCAACGGCGGCGGCGCCCGTCCTCATATGCAGCGCGGCTTTGCGGGCCTGCTGAACTACCACCTCCTCGGCACCGGCGAGCACGCCGCGCACGACCCGGCGCCCGCCGATCGTCGCGCGGGCAATATGGTCCTCACTCAGGGACAGGCCGGCCAGCCAGCGCGCATCACCGGCGGTGACTTCCGAGGCCACGACGACATCGCCTGCTTTCAGGCTGGGGTCGAGACCACCCGCTACGCCGAAACTGATCACGCCGCGAATCGAGCTCGGATCAAACACGGTCAGCAGCGCCCGCAATTGCTGCGGATCGCTGGAGCTGCAGATGACCATCATACCGGGCCCGGCTGCGATGCGGGCCTCCTGTACCAAACCAGTCACGACCAAAACCGGCCGCGGATCAATGGTGCGATCCGCGGACGTTTCGTCCCACATGCCCACCTTCACAATCTGACCCCTAACACCCTGCTCTCTGTCGTCCCGAAAGTTCAACCCGCGCTAGCGCTCAGATGGACAGAACTTAACAATAGCCATAATAACGCACACAAAATACCCGGAGAAACCCCGTTGCGCCCTTAGCGCACTGGTCTCGTTGCATTTTTGCTCGGTGTTGCCGTTCGGTACTACGCGCAACGCGAAACGGCGCGGCCAACCGGACATTTCTCGCCCACGTCGCCCGAGCAAGGCTCGTGCCGGCGTCCCATCACGGCAAGAGCCGAATCGTACTCGCCGCATAGTGACAGAATCGGTCGAAGCTGTCGCCGTAGCATTCCTCGCTCGGCTGGAACCGATCAATGCGCGGCAAGGACGAGATCGGCAGCGCGATCGCCGGAACGGACCGATCCCTCAATGGTGGCCGGCAGCCCGGTGTCAGTCCAGTCGCCGGCAAGGGCCAGGTTCCGGAAGGCAGTCTTAGCCCCCGGACGCAACGCGTTCTGCTCCGGCGTCGCCTCGAAGGTGGCGCGGCGCTCGCGGACGATCTGCCACGGCGGCAATTGCGCCTGCTGCTCGGCCGGAAGCCCTGCCGCCTTGCAGACGTCGCGCCAGATGGCGATTGCGAGCTCCTCGCGCGGCATGTCGACTAGGCGGTCGCCATTGCTTATCGTCACCGACAGCCGCTGCGGGAAGGCGAACAGCCATTCGACGAGGCCGCCGACCACGCCCATCAGCGGCGGCAGGTCGCGGGGCGGGTCGGTGCGGAAATGCGCGTTGACGATGGCGCGGAACTTGGTCGGCACCGAAAGCCCGGGCAGCA
>NZ_JBARGP010000384.1:0-3673 GCF_049798375.1 Bradyrhizobium sp. | reverse complement strand
CGGTACCGGCCTGGCCCCGTTCGCGAGCCTGATCAAGGACCCCGAGGTCTATGATCAGTTCGAGCAGATCGTGCTGGTCCATGGCTGCCGCCAGGTCGCCGAGCTCGCCTATGGCGAAACCGTGGTCGCCAAGCTGCGCGAGGACGAGCTGTTCGGGCCGTTGCTCTCCGAGAAGCTGTTCTACTATCCGACTGTGACGCGCGAGCCGTTCCGCAACCGCGGCCGCATCACCGACCTGATCTCCTCCGAACAGATCTTCAACGATCTCGGCCAGCCGCCGCTCGATATCGAGACCGACCGCATCATGATGTGCGGCAGCCCGGGGATGCTGGAAGAGCTGAAGATTATGTTCGAGTCCGGCGGCTTCATCGAAGGCAGCGGCAACACGCCCGGCCATTTCGTGATCGAGAAGGCGTTCGTCGAGCGCTGACCTTCTTAACCTCGCCCCGCTTGCGGGGAGAGGTCGGATTGCGAAGCAATCCGGGTGAGGGGGTACAGGTCTCGACGCTTACACCGCCCGCGTCTGCCCCTCACCCCGGCCTCTCCCCGTAAAAACGGGGCGAGGGGGCCTCCCGCCGATGACGCGCGAAATTGCTCCAAACTCCAAGGCTCTGTGCCTGTGAGCGTCCGCCGGCCTGACGCTTGACCTCTCCTACGCACCCTCTACGCTTGTTCTCAAGCACGGGCCGAAAAGGCCTCGAGACAAGGGAGGGGACTTTGGTTCGCCGTCGCGACGGCCGTCCCCGGGCAAGGGCAGGGGGCATTTATGGAGTCCATGGTTCGGCGGCAGACGCTCGGTGATCTCCTGCGGCGGAGCGCGGCGCGCAGCCCCGACAAGCTGGCGGTGCTCTGCGGCGGCACCGGCTGGAGCTACGCCGAATTCAACGCCATTGTCGACCGGCTCGCGGCCGGTCTCGCCGCGCGGGGCGTCACGAAAGGCGAGCGCCTCGCCGTGCTCGCCCGCAACTCGCATGCCTTTGTCGCGCTGCGCTTCGCGCTGGCCCGGCTCGGCGCGGTGCTGGTCCCGATCAACTTCATGCTCAAGGCTGACGAGGTCGCCTATATCCTGCGCCACGCCGGCGCGCGGCTGCTGGCGACCGACTCCGGCCTTGCGCCACTGGCCCGCGCCGCCAAAGAGCTCGTCCCGGCGATCGAGCAGCTGATCTGGCTGCCGTCGGAAGGTCCGAGCGAACGGCAGGCCGACATGATCGATTTCGCCGCACTCGCGGCATCGACGGCGGAATTGCCCCCGGTCGAGCTCGACGGCACTGACCTCGCGCAAATCGTCTACACCTCGGGCACGGAATCGCTGCCCAAGGGCGCGATGCTGAGCCATGACGCCGTGATCTCGCAATATGTCAGCTGCGTCGTCGATGCCGAGATTGCCGCCCACGACGTCGCGCTCAATGCGCTGCCGCTCTATCACTGCGCGCAGCTCGACGTGTTCTTCGGTCCTTCGATCTATGTCGGCGGCACCAACATCATCACGGCGTTGCCGACGCCGGACAATCTGCTGCCGCTGATTGCGAAATTCCGCATCACCTCGTTCTTCGCGCCGCCGACGGTATGGATCGCGCTGATGCGCTCGCCGCTGTTCGACCGCACCGATCTCTCCTCCTTGCGCAAAGGCTATTACGGCGCCTCGATCATGCCTGTCGAGGTGCTGCGCGAACTGGCGCAGCGGCTGCCGGAGGTGCGGCTGTGGAATCTCTACGGCCAGACCGAGATCGCGCCGCTTGCGACCCTGCTCGGGCCTGACGATCAATTGCGCAAGCCCGGCTCCTGCGGTCGCGCCGTGCTCAATGTCGAGACCCGCGTGGTCGACGATGCGATGAACGATGTTTTGCCCGGCGCGGTCGGCGAGGTCGTGCACCGCTCGCCGCATTTGATGCTCGGCTATTTCCACGACGACGCACGCACCGCGGCGGCCTTTCATGGCGGCTGGTTTCATTCCGGCGATCTCGCCACCATCGACGCCGAGGGCTACATCACCATCGTCGATCGCAAGAAGGACATGATCAAGACCGGCGGCGAGAACGTCGCCAGCCGCGAGGTCGAGGAGGCGCTGTATCTGATCCCGGAGGTCTCGGAGGTCGCCGTGGTCGGCCTGCCGCACCCGCGCTGGGTCGAGGCGGTGGTGGCCGTCATCGTGGTCAAGTCTGGCTGCACGCTGACCGAGGCGCAGGTGCTGGCGCAGGCGCAAGCCAAGCTCGCCTCGTTCAAGGCGCCGAAGCGCATCGTGTTCGTCGAGGCGCTGCCGAAGAATCCGAGCGGCAAGCTGCTCAAGCGGCAGTTGCGCGAGGCCCATGCCGGGCTTTTCACGGAGGCGTGAGCCACGGGGCGACCTTTGCTGCAAATGCGACGGCATTTTTCTCGATTCGAACGGCCGCGTCGGGCTCCTTGCGCTGCAAAATGCGGGGAAGCCTCCCTGCTGGATTGATTTGTCGCGAGGTGATTGGATAGCGTCGCACGCGTGCGGGAATTTGGCATTGGTAAACGCGATCGCGGCAAACTGATGCGAACGTCAGAATCGGGACAGCATGGGCCTGTCATCTCCATGACTGCGGCCCCGGATAGAACCGGATAGATCAGGTCTGCGCCACAGGTCCATCGTGTTGCCTCTGATGTCAGGAGGCCGGTCGATGGCCTTCGTACGGGGGAATGCCATGGAAACGCTGCTGCTTCCGTTCTCGCCACGCTTCATCGTGCTGACGATCTGTACGGTCGTGACGGCGTTGCTGCTGATCCTCGGGATCTTCGATCACCGGATCTTCGACGTCCTGCTGGCGCCGTTGCTGATCTTCGGCGGACTGACCTTGCTCGGCATCCGCGACCTCATGCAGCAGAACCACGCGGTGCTGCGCAACTATCCGATCTCGGCGCATATGCGCTTCCTGCTCGAAGAAATACGCCCGGAGATGCGGCAGTATTTCTTCGAGAGCGAGAAGGACGGCATGCCGTTCTCGCGCGACACCCGCGCCGTGGTCTATCAGCGCGCCAAGATGGTGCTCGACAAGCGCCCGTTCGGCACGCAGGAGGACGTCTACCGCGAGGGCTATGAATGGCTGCACCATTCGATGGCGCCGAAGATGCATGCGGAGGAGAAATTCCGGATTGAGATCGGCGGGCCCGATTGCACCAAACCCTATTCGGCATCGGTCTTCAACATCTCGGCGATGAGCTTCGGCGCGCTCAGCCCCAACGCAGTGCGCGCGCTCAATGGTGGCGCCAGGAAGGGCGGCTTCGCCCATGACACCGGCGAGGGCGGCTACAGCCCCTATCACCGCGAGATGGGCGGCGACATCATCTGGGAGATCGGCTCCGGCTATTTCGGCTGCCGCCATCGTGACGGCAGTTTCAATCCGGAGGAATTCGCGCGGCTGGCCATCGAAGACCAGATCAAAATGGTCGAGCTCAAGGTCAGCCAGGGTGCCAAGCCCGGCCACGGCGGCGTGCTGCCGGCCGCCAAGGTCTCGGCAGAGATCTCCAAGATCCGCGGTGTCGCGATGGGCGAGGACTGCATTTCGCCGGCCGCGCATCGTGCCTTCTCGACCCCCATCGGCATGATGCAGTTTATCGGCGAGATGCGCAGGCTGTCCGGCGGCAAGCCGGCCGGCTTCAAGCTCTGCATCGGCCATCCCTGGGAGTTCCTGGCGATCTGCAAGGCGATGCT
>NZ_JBARGP010000383.1:0-10086 GCF_049798375.1 Bradyrhizobium sp. | reverse complement strand
GTCGGCCGCTCCAATCTGGTCGAGATCCGCATCGCGCTCGGTGACTCCGTGATGCGGGTGTTCGCGCAACGCAGCGCGGCCTACGCCTCCAACACCGACATCTTCCTGTTCTGGATGGTCGGCACCTCATCGATCCTGCTGACGGTCTCGGTGCTGTTCCTGCGCAACCAGATCAAGCCGATCCTGCGGCTTGCGGATGCGGCTGAAAGCTTCGGCAAGGGCCGCGAGGCGCCGAACTTTCGCCCGCGCGGCGCGCGCGAGGTACGGCGCGCGGCACATGCTTTCCTGGAAATGAAGGCGCGGATCGAGCGCACGATGGAGCAGCGCACCGCGATGCTCGCCGGCGTCAGCCATGATCTGCGCACCATCCTGACCCGCTTCAAGCTGGAGCTGGCGCTGCTCGGCGACAGCCCGGAGATCGACGCCATGCGCAAGGACATCGACGAGATGTCCGGCATGCTAGAGGACTATCTCGCCTTTGCGCGCGGCGACGGCGGCGAGGTGGCGCAGCCGACCGACATCTCCGCAGCGTTAGAGGAACTGCGCAGCGACGCCGAGCGCAATGGCCACTCGGCCTCCGTCTCGTTCCACGGGCTGCCCGTGGTCATCGTCAAACCGGCAGCGCTGAAGCGCTGCCTCGGCAATCTCGTCTCCAACGCAGCCCGTTACGCCGACAAGATCGCGATCAAGGGTCACCGCGATCATCGCTATCTGACGGTCACCGTCGATGATGACGGCCCCGGCATTCCAGCAGGGATGCGCGAGGAGGTGTTCAAGCCTTTCCTGCGGCTCGACGATGCGCGCAACCAGGATGAAGGTGGCACGGGCTTAGGTCTCGCAATCGCCCGCGACATCGCCCGCTCCCATGGCGGAGACATCATGCTCGGCGACTGCCCGATGGGCGGCCTGCGCGCGACGGTACGGATACCGGTTTAGCGACTGTCGCTTTACATACATCGTCCCGGCCAAGTGAACTACGAGCAAGGTGACACCGCTATTGTCAAGACAGGCGGGTCCTCGTCCTCACCGGTCGTCCCGGGCAAGCGAGCAACGCGAGCGCGACCCGGAATCCATAGACGCCGTCCGTAGTGAAAGGGCGTGCTGGCGCCACAGGGCGTCTCCACATAAACGGTTGTGGTTATGGGTAGGCCGTTCTCGGCGCGCAATTGCGCGCCTGACCGGGACGACGCCGTATTTGTTACTTCGCGCCGGGGATCAGCGCCTTCAGCTTCTGCATGTCCTTGACGTTCATCTTCATGCCGCCGGGCATCATGATGTCGCCGGGCTTCTGGTCCGCCTTGCAGGCCCCCAACCACTTTGCCTCGATGGCCGTCCTGGTGTCGAGCGGCTTGCCGCCAGGCCCCTTGTCGCTGTGCGAGGTGCTGTTGACCGTGTATGCCGAATTGAAATCCCCGACGATCTCGGCATGCGAGGTGATCGACGCGCCGGCAATATTGCAGACGGAGTCGGAGACATAGCCGGTCGCGGTCTTCCTGAGATCCTGCTTCGAGCACGCCTGCTTGGCGAGAGGCGAGACCGAGTTGTTCATGTCCTTGTCGGTGGTCTCGTCGGTGCAGTGCTGCATCGTCATGTCAGGGATCGGCGAGCCGCTCTTGAGCACCTTCATCTCCCACAGGCCAGCCTTGCGGATCGGCAGCTCGTCAGCGACCGCGCCGCGCGCAGACAGCGCGAGGAGCAGGCCACCGGCGATTGCGAATGCGAGAACCTTGCGCATCATGTCGTCGTATCCGGCTTCGATCCCAACGGGATCAGGCGCAGCTCGCGCGTTTCAGTACTTCAGTACAGCGTCCGCAGCGGTCGCTGCGCCGAGCCATAGGGCACCCAACGGCAGGCGAACGACAGATAGCCACCATACTGGTGGTCGGCTGCGAGGAATTTCGCCACCTTGCCGTAGGATGCACAGTGGTCGACCGCCATCTGCCGCGCGTCCGCCGTCTGCGCCAGCGGATAGGCGATGATCCCGCCGGTGTCGTTGCCCTTGAACGCCGGGACCGGCAACAAATCGGCTTTGGCCGGCACCGCCGCCAGCAGGCCGAGCCCGGCAATCAGACCCATCGCCTTCATCAATCGCATCAGATTCTCCATCAGCTCCAGGCAATGTAGAATGCCTCCCTGCCCAAGGAAAGGACGGTTGGTTGCCGCATCGATTCAAGTCGTGGAGTGTTGCCGCGTTGCACTTGACCTGCGATGGCCCGCACGGCACGGTCCGGCTCCCCTACCCGGATCAGCCCTGCGGACGGCCCATGCGCAAGCACAGCACTTTCCTCACTCTTCTCGGCGCCGGCTGCGGTGCCGTGTTCGGCCTTGCCGCCAGTGCACCGGCGCACGCCGCCAATCCGCTGGAGCTGAACTTCTGGCTGTCGGGTCCGAAATATGAAGGCCGCGTCGCCCCCTGCGAGTCCGCGCTGCCGACCATCACGTCGAACTTCCGGGAGAAGGAAAGCAGCTTCTGGAATTCGGCGCTGACCATCACCGGTTATGCCGACATCCACGAGATCGCCTTTCGCCCCTGGCAGTCCGACAACATTCCGCGGCGTTACTGCACCGGCAAGGTCATGGTCAGCGACGGCAAGCCCCGCACCGTCAACTTCTCGATCAGCGAGGATGGCGGCTTTGCCGGCTACGGCCAGGGTGTCGAATTCTGCGTGGTCGGCCTCGACCGCAACTGGGCCTATAATCCGGCCTGCCGTGCCGCCAAACCTTGATCGAAGAAGCCTTGATCGGAGAAGCCGTAAGCGGGCAGTCTTGATCAACACAGCGTCGATCAGCCGAGCCTGAACATTTGAACGATGTACCGCGCCGCTTCGCTTTCAAGCGCGCGGCGAATTTGTTCTTGAAATGTTCCGATCGCCTGTTAAAGTTCCCGTGATGTCCAGGGAGCTTACCATGTTCGATCGTCTGCTCGTAACAGCTGCCCGCTTCGCCAAGTCGTTTCGCCTGATCTCTGCCCTGCTGCTGACCGCTGCGGTCGGCGGCCTCGCACCGGCTCAAGCCGAAGACCGCCGCCAGAACGCGCCGGGCGCGTTCGATTTCTACGTGCTGTCGCTGTCCTGGTCGCCGTCCTTCTGCGCCGAAACCGAGGAGCGCGGCGGCAGGCGCTCGCAGCAATGCAGCGGCCGGCCCTACGCCTTTGTCGTGCACGGCCTGTGGCCGCAATATGAAAGCGGCTATCCGGAATATTGCGAGCAGCCTTCGCCGCGGCTGCAGCGCGAGGTCATGTCATCGATGCTTGACCTGATGCCGGCGCCGCGCCTGATCTACAACGAGTGGGACAAGCACGGCACCTGCGCAGGCTTGCCGGCCAAGGCCTATTTCGAAACCATCCGCAAGGCGCGTGCCGCGATCAAGATCCCGGACGACTTCCTCAACCTGTCTGACACAAAGACTGTAACCCCGGCCGCGGTCGAGGACGCCTTCATCAAGGCCAATCCGGGCCTGAGCAATACAGCCATCGCCGTGACCTGCAACCGCACCCGGCTCAGCGAGGTCCGGATCTGCCTGTCCAAGGAGTTGCAATTCCGCGCCTGCGACGAGGTCGATCACCAGGCCTGCCGCCGCGACGAGGTGACGATGCCGCCGGTCAGGGGCGGCTGATCACCCCGCGACGTCAGCGCACCTTGGCCGGACTAGCAGGATTACCGGCCGGTTAGGTTTCTTTCTTAGGGGTTGGCGCGCTGGGCGACACTTCCGCGCTCGCGATCCGATCGAGATTTGCGATCAGGCGCGTCAGCAAGGCCGTGAGTAGCCCGGCCTCCTCCTCCGTGAAGTCGCGCAGCACCTCACGATTGCCCCGGAGCAAGACAGCCACCGCTTCCGGCAGGCGCGCTTCTGCGCCCTTCGTGAGGGTGATGCGGCTGCTGCGCCCATCGGCCGGATCAGGCGTGCGCTTGATCAGCCCGTCCCGCTCCATGCGGGCGAGCATCTGCGCCATCGGCGGCTGCTCGATCTTGGCGAAACGGGCGAGATCACGTTGAGTGCTGGCCTGCCCCTCCCGAAGCGCGACCAGCACCGGCAGATGTCCAACGCCGAAGCCGAGCGGCTTGAGCCGGGCCTCGCTGAGCCGGGCAAATCCGCGCGCCGCCAGACTGATCAGGTGCCCGGGCGTCGCGAGCACATCCATATCCATCGCACCTTGCCTCTTGCACTTGCCGCCACGACGATACATACGTGCATATGTAAATCAATCGGCCGCGCATGCAATACCTGCAAGGAGAGTCCCCAATGGACGACGAGATCAAAATCCTTGAACGCATCTACGATCGCTTTAACGCGCGGGACATCGACGGCGTGCTGACCGCACTTACCGACGATGTCGCATGGGCCAATGGGATGGATGGCGGCCACGTTCACGGCCGCGAGGCCGTGCGCGCGTACTGGACGCGGCAGTGGTCCATGGTCAGTCCACGTGTCGAGCCTGTAGGCTTTCATCGCACCGCAGACGGCGCGATCTTCGCCGAAGTCCGTCAGTCCGTCCGCGATCTCGCAGGCAACCCGCTCCAGGGGCAGGCGACGCACGGGCTTCAAGACAAGACGGTCGGACACGTGTTTCGGCTTCGCGAAGGCAAGGTGGCTCGCTTCGACATCCAGGATGTTACCTGGTGACGTGACGCGAAGCGGCCACCGGCGAGCGCCCAGGAGCAAGTGTCGTTGGTTTCGCCCCGGGCTTCGTGCGGGAGCGATAAGAAGGTAGCGCCCGCTCGCAATGACGGGGCTTGCTTTCATCCGAGGACGTCGTAACTCAGGTCATGAACTACCGACACGCCTTCCACGCCGGCAGCTTTGCCGACGTCATCAAGCACATCGTGCTGGTTCGGATCCTGACCTATCTGCAGGATAAGCCGGCCGCGTTTCGCGTCATCGACACCCACGCCGGCGCCGGCCTTTACGACCTCACCGGCGAGGAGGCGAGCCGCAGCGGCGAATGGCTGACCGGGATCGCCCGCGTGCTGCAGGCGCGCTTCTCGGAGCAGGCGTACCCGCTGATGGCGCCCTATCTCGACATCGTCAGGTCGTTCAACGCCCCGCCCGCGCTGACCGCCTATCCCGGCTCGCCATTGATCGCACGCGCGCTGCTGCGGCCGCAGGACCGGATGACGCTGTGCGAGCTGGCGCCCGTTCCGCGTAAGCAGCTGATCGAGGCGCTCCGGCGCGACACCCAGGCGCGCGTGGTCGATCTCGACGGCTGGACCGCCCTGCCCGCCTTCGTGCCGCCGAACGAGCGCCGCGGCCTGGTGCTGATCGATCCGCCGTTCGAGGCGAAGGATGAATTCCAGCGGATGGGCGATCGCTTCGCCGCCGCCTTCGCCAAATGGCCGACCGGCAGCTACCTGTTGTGGTATCCGGCCAAGAGCCGGCGCGCCACCGACGATCTGACTGACCGCGTCGCCGACGCCACCGCCGCGTCGAAGCCGCCTGGCAAGCTGCTGCGGATCGAATTCAGCACCGGACCGCAGATCGAAGGCGAAGGACTGACATCGACCGGCCTGCTCGTCGTCAATCCGCCTTGGACCTTGCACGACGAACTCAAGCTGCTGCTATCCGAATTGCAGAAGCCGCTCGGCCAAGGTGGTGCTGCCCGCTACAGGTTGGAGTTCCCAAAACCTTGAAGCACCGGGCTACGGAAAATTCGTAGTCAATCGCCGCGGAACCGTATTATGCTGATGGTTGTAGGACTGGCTTTACGTTCCGCTTCCGCGAACGGATGCGGCGGGGTGATCAAGGCCTAACAAGAATCCGGATGGTTCGGGCACGTCAGGCCCGGATGCATCAAGGTGGCCACGCTTTCCGACACAGTGAATGTCCGGTCGGACACTGCGCATCGTCGCGCGGTGGAGGAAGCAATGCGGGGGAGGAGTTTCCCGATGGCCATGACTGGGACGGTCAAGTTCTTCAACGGCGAACGCGGCTACGGCTTCATCAAGCCGGACGATGGTGGACGCGATGTGTTCGTACACATCACGGCGGTCGAACGTGCCGGCCTGAAGGATCTGACCGAAGGG
The DNA here is from genome assembly GCF_049798375.1 of Bradyrhizobium sp. Lineage (GTDB taxonomy): Bacteria > Pseudomonadota > Alphaproteobacteria > Rhizobiales > Xanthobacteraceae > Bradyrhizobium. The sequence continues at coordinate 4,066 of NZ_JBARGP010000383.1, read as the reverse complement.
CAACGTATCACTTTCGAAGTTGAGCCGGACAAGAAGGGTAAGGGCCCCAAGGCAGTCAACCTGGTGCTATCCTCGTAGAGCCCGATCGGTGCCATCAGCCGGTCCGGCTCTCCCGCCGGGCATCCGGTAAAGGTCCGAACCGGGATGCGGGACGTCCTTTTGTTAATCGCTTGATCGCGTAGGCCGCCGGCGGAACAGCCGGATAATTGCGGGGTAGATTGATCTGCCGAGGACCGCACCGAGGACGCTTGTGCGGATGCAAGCACCAAACAAAAGCTGCGCACAAAAAAATTCCGGCCGCTCGCGCGGCCGGAAGGTCATGTTGTCGTTGCCGTTTCTTCTTTCTATCAGAAATGGAAGTTGACGCCTGCGCGCACCAATCCAAACCGATAGTCGTTCTTCGCCCCCGTAACCACGAAATTGCTGTTGTCGAGATCGACGTAGAGATACTCGATCTTGGCGGTCCAGTTCTGCGCCAGGCCAAACTCGGCGCCGGCACCGAGCGTCCAGCCCGCATTGGTGTGCGATTCCGAGACGCCGCCGAAAGTCAGGCCCTTCAGCTCGCCGAATGCAAGACCGCCAGTGCCGTAAAACAGGATGTTGTTGAAGGCGTAGCCGGCGCGGCCACGCGCGGTACCGAACCACGGATTGGAGAACTTCCACGGCGCGAACGTGTCGTCGGCGCCGGTCACGTTGATGTCGCCTTCGACACCGAACACCCATGGCCCGTTCTGCCAATTGTAGCCGGCCTCGATGCCGCCGGTGACGCCGGACGGCCTGGTCGGATTGTTGCCGACCGTGCCCCATTCATAGCCGAGAGTGCCGCCGAGATAGGGGCCGGCCCAGCTATAGGCATTGAGCGGCTGGTTCACGGTGTAGGGCGCGCGCGGCGCGTAGCCGAGGTCGGCGCCCTGCGCCGCGCTCGCGCAACCGACCACCGCCAACGCCATCGCGCCCACAACGAACCTGTTCATCGACCTTCTCCACGAGACACCGCCGCCGCCACGGCCTCGCGAAGCGCCCGTACGGGCTCCACCGAAGCATTCATGGTTACGAAACTGCAGCTTGTTTCGAGACGATTTATCGAGAGTTTTAAGTTAAAGCGTTATTAAGCCGGGTTACCGCACAATTAACGTCCTTAATGAAGCGTTACCCCGCAACGCCTTGTAATCACACGACTGTGCATGGAACGGCCAATGGCCGACACGACTGCTGGCGGCGCCGGCCACGAGCGCTTAAATTCGCAGCCATGACCACCCACAGTTCCGATCCGCCCAAGGTGCCTGAAATGGTGCCCGAGGTGACGCCCGCTCCAGAGAGCCACCGCGGCGCCACGGCCGACCTGCCGCCGGAAAGCCTCGATACGCCCGATATCGATCCTGCGGACAACCGGGCGGGCGAGGAGGATGACGAAGCGCGGTTGCCGGACCTGACCGAGGAAAACCTCGAGGCCGTCGGCGAAGGCCTGCTTGCGACCGGCCACGACGCGATCGAAAAAGCGGTGCGACTCGCACCGACCTCGCCCGGCGTCTATCGCATGCTGAATGCGAACAACGACGTGCTCTATGTCGGCAAGGCCAAGAACGTCAAAAAGCGCCTGTCGTCCTATGCGCGGGTCAACGCGCCGCTGCCGGCGCGCATCCTGCGCATGATCGCAGCGACCGTGACGGTGGAGATCGTCTCCACCGGCACCGAGACCGAGGCGCTGCTGCTCGAGGCCAACCTGATCAAGCAGTTGAAGCCGCGCTTCAACGTGCAGCTGCGCGACGACAAGTCGTTTCCTTATATCCTGATCACCGGCGACCATTGGGCGCCGCAGATCCTGAAGCACCGCGGCGCGCAGTCGCGGCCCGGCCGCTATTTCGGCCCGTTCGCCAATGCCGGCGCGGTCAACCGAACCATCACGGCACTGCAGCGCGCCTTCCTGATCCGCTCCTGCACCGATTCCTTCTTCGAGAGCCGCACCCGTCCCTGCCTGCTCTATCAAATCAGGCGCTGCGCCGGCCCCTGCACCCGGGAGATCGATTTTCCCGGCTATACCGAGCTGGTGCGCGAGGCGACCGACTTCCTCTCGGGGCGCAGCCACGCGGTCAAGCAACTGCTCGCGACCGAGATGGAAAACGCGTCCGGCGAGCTCGAATTCGAGACCGCGGCGGTTTATCGCGACCGTCTCGCGGCGCTGTCGGCGATCCAGTCGCAACAGGGCATCAACCCGCGTACGGTGGAAGAGGCCGACGTGTTCGCCATCCACCAGGAAGGCGGCTATTCCTGCGTCGAGGTGTTCTTCTTCCGCACCGGGCAGAACTGGGGTAACCGCGCCTATTTCCCGCGCGCGGAAAAATCGTTCACGCCGGAGGAAGTGCTCGGCGCCTTCGTCGCGCAATTCTATGACGACAAGCCGCCGCCGAAACTCATTTTGCTCTCGCATGAGATCGAAGAGCCCGAGCTGCTGTCGGAAGCGCTCTGCGTCAAGGCCGGCCACAAGGTCGAGGTCTCCTGGCCGAAGCGCGGCGAGAAGAAGGAACTGGTTGCGCACGCGGCTACCAATGCGCGCGAGGCACTGGGACGCAAGCTCGCCGACACGGCGACTCAGAGCCGGCTGCTGGACGCGATGACCGCGACGCTTGCGCTGCCGCAGGTGCCGAAGCGGATCGAGGTCTACGACAACAGCCACATCCAGGGCACCAACGCGGTCGGCGCCATGATCGTCGCCGGTCCCGACGGCTTCATGAAGAACCAGTACCGCAAGTTCAATATCCGATCGGAAGGGCTGACGCCGGGCGACGACTACGGGATGATGAAGGAGGTGCTGCAACGGCGCTTCAAGCGGCTGATCGCGCCCTCGGAGAAGGACAGCGCGCGCGCCAAGGACGATGACGTGCAGCAATGGCCTGACCTCGTCATCATCGACGGCGGCCGCGGCCAGCTCAATGCCGTCCGTGAGATCTTCACCGAGCTCGGCGTGACCAACGTCGCGTTGATGTCGGTCGCCAAGGGGCCGGACCGCGACGCCGGGCGCGAGACGCTGTTCATCCCCGAGCGCGAGGCGATCAAGCTCGAGCCGCGCGATCCCGTGCTGTATTTCATCCAGCGCCTGCGCGACGAGGCGCATCGCTTCGTGATCGGCTCGCACCGCAAGCTGCGCAAGAAGGACATCCGCGAGGCCGGCCTGCAGGAGATCCCCGGTATCGGTCCGTCACGCAAGCGCGCGCTGCTGCATCACTTCGGCACCCTGAAGGAGATCGAGCGCGCCTCGATCGCCGATCTCGGCAAGGTGCCCGGCGTCTCGGCCGAAAGCGCGCGAAAGATCTTCGAGTATTTTCACAGCCAGCCGAATTAGGGCATGTGTGCCAACCATGGGGCGCGGAACCAAGTCGGTGCCGCCTTACTTCACCCCAACGTAAGATCGAGATTATAAACACGATCCGACACGTAAGCGCCGACGGGCGTCCAACCGGGGTATGACATGGTCAATCGATGTCCGACGGCGCGATCCACTGGAGCGATGCGGCGTTGGGGACTGCCCGCGGTGGTCGCGCTTGCGACGATAGCCACATTGACCACGGTCGCCACGGCGCGCCAGGCGCGCCCTGCGCATACCGTCGAGGCGACGGCGCCGCGCGAAGCCGGCGAGCCGATCATGGCAATCGTGTCGATCAAGGCCCAGAAGGTGACGTTCTACGACGCCGACGGCTGGATCTATCGCGAACCGGTCTCGACCGGGATCACGGAGCGCGAGACCCCGGCCGGCGTCTTCGCTGTCCTCGAGAAGGACAAGGACCACCATTCGACCCTGTATGACGATGCCTGGATGCCGAACATGCAGCGCCTCACCTGGAACGGGATCGCGCTGCATGGCGGGCCGCTACCGGGCTATGCGGCCTCGCATGGCTGCGTGCGGATGCCTTATGGCTTTGCCGAGAAGCTGTTCAACAAGACCCGGATCGGGATGCGGGTGATCATCGCTCCCAACGACCCGGAGCCGGTGGACATATCCCACCCGGCACTGTTCCAGCCGAACGCTGGCGCCATCGCGGCAGCCTCCGGACGTGCCGAGACCGCGTCC
>NZ_JBARGP010000382.1:0-2673 GCF_049798375.1 Bradyrhizobium sp. | reverse complement strand
CGGTCCTGCGAGAACGGATCGAGCGGATCAGGCGCCGCCATCACGCCGAGCGCGGCCGTTGCATCGTCGACCGTGAGCGCGAAGATCGAGACGCAGTCGAGCGTGCGGCAGGCCGGCACCACGCCTGAGGTCGAGATCATGCCGAGGCTCGGCTTCAGCCCGACGATGTTGTTCAGCATCGCTGGCACGCGTCCGGAGCCTGCGGTGTCGGTGCCGAGCGACAGCGGCACCAGGCCGGCCGATACGGCGACCGCCGATCCCGAACTCGATCCGCCCGGCACGAGATCGCCACGCACCGGGTTTGTCGGAATGCCATAGGGCGAGCGCACGCCGACCAGACCGGTCGCGAACTGATCGAGATTGGTCTTGCCGATGATGATGGCGCCGGCCGCGCGCAAGCGCGCCACGGCAGTTGCATCCCGCGACGGCGTATAGGCGAAAGCGGGGCAGGCGGCGGTCGTGGGAAGCCCGGCGACGTCGATATTGTCCTTTACGGCGACCGGCACGCCGTAGAGCGGCAGCGTCGCGGCATCCTTGCCCGAGAGCGCGCGCGCCTCGGCCAGCGCCTCCGCCTCGTCGCGCAGGCTGATGAAGATGGCGGGATCGGCATGCTCGCGAATCCGCTGGTAGCAGCGCGCCACGGTCTCGGCAGGCGACATCCGTCCGTCCCGATGGGACGCGACGATCTCGGCAACGGTTTCGGTCACGCGCGGCTCCTGTGAAGCTTGGAATTCGGAGCCATCGAAGCAAGCCATATGCCATTGTGTACAATTGCGCTAGTTTGCAGCGGGACGGAATAGGTCAGCAAACTCAATCGATTGGCGGAGCGCGCAACGCTGCTGTGGATCTCGAATGATCCGCTCCTGCCTAAAAATAAAGCAGGCTGCTTGCGCCACAAAATAATTGTCTCGCGTCCGCATCTTCCCGAAGGTCTGGAACGTCCTTGGAGAAGTCGGATCGAACCCAGGGAGACGATGATGACGCGCTTGATCAGCTATCGAACCAAGCCGGAAGCGGCCGCAGGGAATGCCGAGCTGGTGACGGCGGTGTTTGCCGAACTCAAAGACGTCAAGCCTGCGGGCCTGCGCTATCTGACCCTGCGGCTCGACGACGATACATTCGTCCATCTGGTCGCGGCGGATGCGGCAGAGGGCACCAGCGCGTTGACGCAGCTTGCAGCGTTCCAGACGTTCCAGCACGGCGTCCGCGAGCGCTGCGCCGAGCCGCCGCTGGTGCGCGAGGCGACGATCGTCGGTAATTATCGGATGCTCGATGAAGGCTGATCCCGCGAGCGCGCCGCAACAGGATGAGTTCGATCGGCTGCTGATCGCGATGCGGCCGCGGCTGCATCGCTATTGCGCGCGCATGGTCGGCTCCGTCGTCGACGGCGAGGACATCGTGCAGGACGCGCTGATCAAGGCGGTGCAGGCCTGGCCTGCGGCGGCGCCGATCGCGCAGCCGGAAGGCTGGCTGTTTCGGATCGCGCACAACACGGCGCTGGATTTCCTGCGTCGCCGCAGCCGACTCGCGGCGTTGGAAACGAGCCAGGGAGCGGAGCCGATGGCCAACCCGCATGATGCAACCGCTTTGCGCGAGATGACTCGGCTTAGCCTGCGGCTGTTCATGCAGCTGCCGGTCGGCCAGCGCGGCAGCGTGATCCTGATCGACGTGCTCGGCTGCGCGCCGCGGGAGGTCTGCGAGATCACGGGCATGAGCCTCGTCGCAGTCAAGGCAGCGCTGCATCGCGGCCGCGCACGGCTGCGCGAGCTGGCCGCAAACGCGGACCATGCGCCGCAGCCGGAGCTTACGCCCTCGGATCGCGCGAGACTGTCCGCATATGCCGCGCGCTTCAACGCGCATGATTTCGATGCCGTGAGAGCGATGCTGGCCGACGACATCCGGCTCGATCTGGTCGGTCGCCTCCGGATGCGCGGCAAGGTCGAGGTGTCACGCTATTTCGGTAACTACGCCAAAGCTGCCGACTGGCATCTGGTGCCGGGCGTGGTGGAAGGCCGGCCTGCGCTATTGGTCGTGGACCCCACTAAGCCGGATGCAGCGCCGGGCTACTTCATGCTGCTGGAATGGTCTGATGACGGCGTGACGGCGATCCGCGATTTCCGCCACGCGTCCTACATCATCGACGGCGCCGACTTTTGGCTCAGCGAACATTGACCTTGCTTGAGCCCTGCGTGATCAGCCGCGCTGCGCGCTGGTCGCGGAGATAGATCCAGAGCCAGCTCAGTGCGACACTGAGCCGGTGGCGCAGCCCGATTAGGAAGTAGATGTGGGCGATGCCCCAGATCCACCAGGCGAGCGCGCCGCGCAGCTTGACGCGGCCGAAATCGATCACCGCAAGCCGCTTGCCGATCTGCGCCAGGCTGCCGGAATGGCTATAGCGGAACGGCGCCATGCTGCGGCCCGCGAGCCGCGCCTTGATGGCCGCGGCGACGTAGCGGCCCTCCTGCTTGGCGGCCGGCGCGATGCCCGGCACCGGCTGGCCGTTCCAGGCCGAGATGGTCACGGTGTCGCCGATCGCGAAGATCTCGGGATGGCCGGGGATGCTGAGATCGTCCTCGACCTGCACGCGCCCGGCGCGATCGGCCGGTGCGTCCAGCCATTCGGCAGCCGGAGAAGCGCGGACGCCGGCGGCCCAGATCCTGGTCTTGGCCTCGA
>NZ_JBARGP010000381.1:0-5505 GCF_049798375.1 Bradyrhizobium sp. | reverse complement strand
ATGGCAGATCGGGTTGCCCCTTTTTCGATCAATCCAAGCCGAGTGCGAGTTTCCCGTCCTGGTGCGGTCATCGGACCCTTGCGGCTGGCGTCGACCGTCCCCGGCTGCCCACCCCTTGCGGTCCCGATGCCCCGGTGGCTAAACAGTCGCCGGATTGCCGTCAATGGCCTCTGAACCACCGGAATCAATTTATGTCTCATGGCCGGAAGATTGCGGTGATTGGGCTCGGTTACGTGGGCCTTCCGGTCGCCGCAGCTTTTGCGCGCGGGGGCGCCTTCGTAACCGGTTTCGACATCGATTCCACCCGCGTCAGCGAGTTGCGGGCAGGGGAGGACCGCACGCGCGAGGTCGACGGCACCGATCTCAAGCGCTCGGGGCTGACCTTCACGAACGATGCGGCTGCGCTCCGCGAGGCCGATTTCTTCATCGTGACGGTTCCGACCCCGATCGATGCGGCGCGCCGGCCCGATCTGACCGCCATGCTGGCGGCGTCCCGGACCGTGGGTGCGGTGCTCAAGCGCGGCGACATCGTGGTCTACGAATCGACGGTCTATCCGGGCGCGGTCGAGGAGGACTGCGTTCCGGTGCTGGAAAGCTGCTCCGGGCTGAAAGCGGGGGCTGATTTTCACGTCGGCTATTCGCCGGAACGCATCAATCCCGGCGACAAGATCCACCGTTTCGAGACCATTTCCAAGGTTGTCTCGGCCCAGGACGAGGCAACGCTGCAGGTGGTGGCCGACGTCTACGGCTCGGTGGTATCAGCCGGCATCCATCGCGCGCCGTCGATCAAGGTGGCGGAGGCCGCCAAGGTGATCGAGAACACCCAGCGCGATCTCAACATCGCCTTCATGAACGAGCTGTCGCTGATCTTCCAGGCGCTCGAGATCGACACGGGCGACGTGCTGGCGGCGGCCGGCACCAAGTGGAACTTCCTGCCGTTCTCGCCGGGGCTGGTCGGCGGCCACTGCATCGGCGTCGATCCGTATTATCTCACCTACCGCGCCGAGAAGGCCGGCTATCATCCGCAGGTGATCCTGGCGGGCCGTCGCATCAACGACGAGATGGGCCGCCGCATCGCGCGCGAATGCATTCGCGGCCTGCTGCGCCGCAAGGGCCAGAGTGGCACGGTCACCGTGCTCGGCATGACCTTCAAGGAGAACGTGCCTGACATCCGCAACTCCCGGGTCATCGACATCGTGCAGGAATTGCGCGACTTCGGCATCGACGTGCAGATCGCCGATCCGCTCGCAGATTCCAGCGCAGTCGAAGGAGAATATGGCATTGCGCTGACGGCGCTGGAGGCCTTGCGTCCGGCGGACGCCGTGGTGCTCGCAGTCGCGCATGAACCCTACGTCGCCGGCGGCTGGCGCATGATCCAGCGGCTGTTGCGTGATGGCGAAGGGCTCGTGCTCGACGTCAAGATGAAGCTCGACCGCGCCGACAGGCCCGCGGCGATCGAACTGTGGCGGCCGTGACGGAGCGATGATGACAGACAACATTGTGCTGGTGACCGGCGCCGGCGGCTTCATCGGATTTCATGTCACGCAGCGCCTGCTGGCCGAAGGGCGGCAGGTGGTCGGCATCGACAGCATCAATAATTACTACGACCCGAAGCTGAAAGAGACGCGGCTCGCGATGCTGACGTCACAGCCCGGCTTCTCGTTCAAAAAACTCGACCTCGCCGATCGCGCGGCGATGAAGGCGCTGTTCGCCGAGCATCGTTTTCCGGCGGTGGTGCATCTCGCCGCGCAAGCCGGCGTACGCTACTCGCTGGAGAACCCGCACGCCTACGTCGATGCCAATCTTGAAGGCTTCATCAACGTGCTGGAAGGCTGCCGGCATAACGACTGCAAGCATCTGCTGTTCGCGTCGTCCTCATCGGTCTATGGCGCCAATACCAAGCTGCCGTTCTCGGTCAAGGACAATGTCGATCATCCGATCAGCCTCTATGCCGCGACCAAGAAAGCCAATGAGCTAATGGCGCATTCCTACAGCCATCTCTATCGGCTTCCGACTACCGGCCTGCGATTCTTCACGGTCTATGGCCCATGGGGGCGGCCCGACATGGCGATGTTCATCTTCGCCAAGGCGATTTTGGCCGGGCAGCCGGTGAAGCTCTTTAACCATGGCAGGATGCGGCGGGATTTCACCTATGTCGATGACGTGGTGCAGGCCGTGGTCCGCCTGATCGGCCGGCCGCCGCAGGGCAATCCGGACTGGAACGGAGACCTGCCGGACCCCGGCACCAGCAAGGCGCCATGGATGGTTTACAATATCGGCAACAATCATCCCGAAGACCTGATGCACGTGATATCCCTGCTGGAGAAGGAATTCGGCCGGGCTGCGGTCAAGGACATGCTGCCGATGCAGCCGGGCGACGTAGAGGCGACTTATGCCGACGTCGCCGATCTCGAGCGCGATATCGGCTTCAAGCCGGCGACGCCGATCGAGGACGGCATTGCGCGCTTTGCCAAATGGTACCGCGACTATCACCGGATCTGATTTGATGACGAAACGTATCATTCCCCTGATCATGTGCGGCGGCGCCGGCACGCGGCTGTGGCCGGCCTCGCGCGAGGTGCGGCCGAAGCAGTTCCTGCCGCTGTTCGGCACGCACTCGACCTTCCAGGACACGCTGCTGCGTGTCTCGGACGCCGATTTGTTCGAGCGGCCGATTATCGTCACCAATGCGGCCTATCGGTTCATGGTGCTGGAGCAACTGGCTGAGATCGGGCTTGAGGCCGATGTGCTGCTCGAGCCGATGCGGCGCGACTCTGGTCCCGCGATCGTGGCCGGCGCGGCATTCGCGCAGGCACGCGACGGCGAGGCCGTGGTGCTGGCGTTGGCAGCCGATCATGTCGTCGGCGACAAGGCGGCCTTCCTGGCCGCCTGCCGCGACGGGCTCACGGCGGCGGAGAACGGCCGCATCGTCACCTTCGGAATCACGCCGGAGCGGCCAGCCACCGAATATGGCTACATCAATCCGGGCGAGGCTGTATCGGGGGCGGTGCGCGCGGTCGCGAAATTCGTCGAGAAGCCGGACCAGCCGACCGCCGAGCGGTACATCAGGGATGGTTATCTCTGGAACAGCGGCAACTTCATGTTCCGTGCCGCCGTGCTGCTCGATGAGTACCGCGCGTTCGATGCGCATAGCGTTCAGGTCGTGGCCGATGCGGTCGCCAATGCCGGCCGCGATCTCGGCTTCGTCATCCTCAATGCCGACAGCTTCGCTGCGGCCAAGCCGATCTCGATCGACTATGCGGTGATGGAAAAGACGGCGCGCGCAGCGGTCGTGCCGGTGTCCTGCGGCTGGTCCGATGTCGGCTCCTGGCATGCGGTGTGGGAATTGTCCGAGAAGGACGCGCAGGGCAACGTCGCACGCGGCGCCGCCGTGTTCGAGGATTCCCGCAACTGCAACGTCGTCACCGATCACGCGCTGGTCGCGCTCGAAGGGGTCGACGACCTCGTCGTGGTCGCGACGCAGGATGCGGTGTTGGTCTCGCGGCAGCGCGACGCCAATGGGCTGAAGCGGCTGGTGGCGAAGCTGAAGACGGTCGCCCCCGAGGTGACCGAATCCCACATCAAGGTGCATCGGCCCTGGGGCAGCTACCAGTCGGTCGATAACGGCGAGCGCCATCAAGTCAAGCGCATTGTGGTCAAGCCGGGCCAGCGGCTGTCGCTGCAAAAGCACTATCACCGCTCGGAGCATTGGATCGTGGTGCGCGGGACAGCGCATGTCACCGTCAATGAAACCGTGAAGACCGTGCACGAGAACGAGTCGATCTACATCCCGATGGGCGCGGTGCATCGGTTGGAGAACCCCGGGAAAATACTGCTGGAACTGATCGAGGTGCAGACCGGCTCCTATCTCGGTGAGGACGACATCATCCGCATCGAGGACGATTATCGGCGCGGGTAGGGCGGCCCCTCTCGAATCAATCGCGCCGTGCTAGATTCGCCGGGAACATGTCTCCCGGAGAGCTGTCCTTGAGCAATGTCGGTTCGCGCGCGTTCCAGAACGCGCGGCTGCAAAAGAAAAGCCGCAAGCAGGCGGATGCGCTGTTGCCCAACGCGGTATCGGCCTATCGCGCCGGCCGGCATGCCGAGGCGCAGGCGATCTGCGGCCAGGTCATCGGACTGGTGCCGGATCATTTCGACGCGTTGCACCTGCTCGGCGTCTCCGCGCTCGAGACCGGCCAGTTCGATCTCGCCGAACAGGCGCTGACGCAGGCGGTCGCCGCCGAGCCGCGCCATGCGGAGGCACTCGCCAATCTCGGATTCGTGCTGTTCAACCAGAAACGCTACGAGGAGGCGCGCAAGGCGCAGGAGCGTGCCGTCACGCTGAAGCCGAATTTCGCGGTGGCGTGGACCAGCCTCGGCAACACGCTGATGAACATGCACCTGTTCGCCCAGGCGCTGGCCGCGCACGAGCGCGCCATTGCCGCCAAGCCTGATCATGCCGACGCCTACTGCAACCGTGGCATGGCGCAGCTGCTGATGCAGCGCAATCATGAGGCCAATGCGAGCTTCGAACGCGCGCTGGCGCTCAACCCGCGCCACATGCAGGCGATGTTTGGCAAGGGCCTGGTCAGCATCAGCCTGCGGCATTTCGAGCAGGCGCTCGCCGCCTTCGATGCGGCGCTGGCGATGAAGCCGGGCACCGCCGCGATCATCGCTCAGCGCGGCCGCATCCACATCCAGATGGGCCAGTTCGAGAAGGCGGAGGCCGATTTCGACCAGGCGCTGGCGCTCGATCCGTTCATGGAGGTCGCGCTGCTCGGCCGGGCCCATATCGGCGTGATCACCGACAAGACCGCGATGGCGCTGGCGGCCTGCAACACGGTGCTCGAACGCAATCCGCGTTCGGAGACGGCGCTGGCCTGGTTCGGCGCGTGCCTCGCCAAGCAGGGCGATATCGCCGGCGCGCTGCAGCAGTTCGAGCGTGCCTTGGAGATCAAGCCCGACTTCGAGGATGCGGTCACGAAGAAGATCTTCGCGCTCGACTTCCTGCCCGAATCCGATGTCGCCCAGCATCAGGCCGCACGGCGCGAATGGTGGACCCGGATCGGCGCCCAGATTCCACGTCGCGAGCTGCCGCCGCGCGACCTCAACCCCGAGCGGCGCATTACCGTCGGCTATGTCTCTTCCGACTTCAGGAGCCATTCGGCCGCGCTGACCTTCCTGCCGGTGCTGCGCAATCACGATCATCAGGCATTCCAGGTCGCCTGCTATTCCTGCTCGACCTTGCCCGACAGCGTCACCGACCAGTGCCGCGCCTGCGCCGACATCTGGGTCGACGCCTCCAGGCTGTCGCAGGAGGAACTCGCGGACCGCATCCAGGCCGACGGCGTCGACATCCTGATCGACCTCTCCGGCCATTCGGCCGGCAACCGGCTGCCGGTGTTCGCCGCCAAGCCGGCGCCGATCCAGGTCACCGCCTGGGGCAGCGGCACCGGCACCGGCCTTAAAACCATCGACTACTTCTTCGCCGATCCGGTGACGGTG
>NZ_JBARGP010000380.1:0-10105 GCF_049798375.1 Bradyrhizobium sp. | reverse complement strand
TCATATCGACCAGGAACTGGGTCAGGCCGTGGCGGCGGTTTTCCTTGGTCGGCTGCGAGGTGCGGAAGATCGCGATCATGTAGTCGGCCATGTGCGCCGACGAGGTCCAGATCTTGGTGCCGTTGATGAGCCAGCCGCCGTCGGTCCTGGTGGCGCGGGTCTTGGCGGCGAACAGATCGGAGCCGGAGTTCGGCTCGCTCATGCCGATCGCGAAGCAGACCTCGCCGCGGCAGATCCGCGGCAGGATGTCCGCTTTGATGTGCTCGGGCGCGTAGCGCAGCAGGATCGGGCCGCTCTGCCGGTCGGCGACGAAGAAGCGGCGGGTCGGCGCGTTGGCGACCCGCATCTCCTCGGTGACGACGTAACGCTCGAGGAACGAGCGCTCGTGGCCGCCATATTTTTTCGGCCAGGTCATGCCGATCCATCCGCGCTCGCCGACGCGTCGGCAGAAGCCGCGCGCATCGGCATCCTCGCGCAAGGGCTGGAACGGATTGAAGCTGCCGGCGGCGACCTCATCAGCAAGGAAGGCACGCACCTCCTGGCGAAGCTTCTCGCATTCGGGCGGTAGGCGGATCGGATCGAAACGGAGCGCTGCGGTCATGACGGATCTCTTTCGTTTCGATCAGCGCGAGGCGACCAGCGGCCACAGCTCGTCGGCGCCGCGCGCGGCGACGCGCTTGCCGAGCTCGACCGCCCAATAGCTCTCGGAGCCGAAATCATCGCGCCAGGCCAGCGCGCGCAAGGTGAAGCGATGCAGGATGTGCTCGATGGTGAAGCCGATCGCGCCATGTACCTGATGCGCGATCGCGCTGCCTTTCTCGGCGGCTTCGGCGCAGCGGATCTTGGCCGCGACGGCTTCGAGATACACCGCGTCGTCGATCCCGGTTGCATGCGACAGCGTGTCCGCGGCTGAGGTCGCCGCGGCCAGGGCGGCGGCCGATTCACCGGCGAGGCGCGCGAGATTGTGCTGCACGGCCTGGAATTTCGCGATCGGCTTCTCGAAGGCGACGCGCTCGCCGGCATAGCGGACGCTGACGTCGAGCATCGATTCCAGCGCGCCCGCGATCTGCAGGCTGCGCACCACGCCGCCCATCAGCATCAGGTTGAGCTGATCGAAGCCTTTCGGTGCCGGCTTGACGCTGATCGGCTCGACCTTGTCGAACACCACGATGTCGCTGGCGTCGTTGGCGAGGTTGAGATGATCTTCGATCCGCAGCTTCGTGGCATCGACCAGCGCGATCACTGCGCCGTCGGCGCCGCTTGCGAGCACCGCGATGTGCTTGGCGGCTTTCGCAAAGGGCACGCCGCGGGCGCGGCCGGACAGCGTGCCGTCGGCATTGCGCGTGATACGATCTTTCGGGCTCGCGGGCGCGACTGTCATCTCACCTTCGGGCGAGGCGATGCCACCCTGCGCCAGCAGCCATCCGGCCAGCATCGTTTCGGCAAGAGGAACCGCGATCGCAAACCGGCCGGCCGCGCCGAGCACGCCGAAGCCGTCCGCAAGGCTTGCGCCGGAGCCGCCGTGCTCTTCGTCCACCCAGGCCAGCGGCAGACCGGCCTCGCTCAGCGCCTGCCAGAGCGGCGCCTTCCACTGGCCCTGCCTGTCGCGATTGACCTCTTGCGCATCGGCAAGATCGGCAAAGATCTTCTCAGCCGTCTCGACGACGATGTTCTCAGCTTCCGCCACAGCGCTCCTCGCCCGGTTTGCTCTTGCGGCACCTATGCGCAGGTGCCGTCGTGATTGGCCGGCATGATGAGGAAAAGCCTTGGCCCTGACAAGCGTCTCCGCCGCAGGGCGATCCCCGCCCCTGACATAGGGACCCGCTATCGTGAATTTGGCACGGGGGTTTTCCGTGCAATGGAGTTTGGCGGATTTGGCAAGCGGATGCGAACTTGGCTAAGAAGGCCATTCAATCAAAACAGGGGAAACGCTGATGGCGAAGGACGGATTGTGCGCGATCGTGACGGGGTCGGCGTCGGGGCTGGGAGCTGCGACGGCAGCCATCCTTGCCAGAAGCGGTGGGCGGATCGTCGTCAACTATTCCAACAGCAAGACCGAGGCGGAGCAGACCGCCGATCTCTGCCGCAAGGAAGGCGCCGAGGTCGTGGTGGTGCAGGGCGACGTGTCGCGCGACGAGGATTGCAAGACAATCGTGGCCGCGGCCGGCGGCTGGGGCCGGCTCGATGCGCTGGTCAACAATGCCGGCACGACCAAGCATGTGCCGCATGGCGATCTCGACGGGCTGTCGGCCGAGGATTTCCAACGCATCTATGGCGTCAACACCATCGGTCCGTTCCAGATGATCCGTGCCGCGCGCGCCATGCTGGAGGCGACTGCAAAGCAGACCGGCCGGCCGGGCGCGGTGGTCAACGTGTCGTCGATTGCCGGCATCAGCGGCAACGGCTCGTCGGTCGCCTATGCGGCGAGCAAGGGCGCGCTCAACACCATGACCTTGTCGCTGTCGCGCGCGCTGGCGCCGCTGATCCGCGTCAACACGGTCTGCCCGGGCTATATCGATACGCCCTGGTTCACCAAGGGCCGCGGCGAGGCCGGCGCCAAGCAGGTGCGCGATGCGGTGATCGCGCGGGTGCCGCTCAAGGTGGCCTCATCGGCCGAGGACATCGCGCAGCTGGTCTGCTTCCTGGCCACCCCCGCGTCCAGCAACATGACCGGCGAGGTGGTGCGGATGGATGCCGGCATGCATCTGATTAGTTAGCTTCTTCTACCGTCATTGCGAGCGAAGCGACGTGTCCGCCATAGCCCGAAGGGCGACGGTGGAAGCAATCCAGGGCTGCACGAAAACTCTGGATTGCTTCGTCGCTGACGCTCCTCGCAATGACGGCGACTGTTGCTAGCGATTGTAGTCGCGGATGGTGCCGCTGGCGACCAGCCGGTTCCAGATGAACAGCACCAAGATGGCGCCGATCGTGGCCATGATGAAGCCCGCGCCCTGGTTGGGCCCGTAGTGCCCGACGGCCTGGCCGATCGCGGTCGCCAGGAACGCGCCGACAATGCCGAGCACGATGGTCATGATGAAGCCGCTCGGATTGTTCGGTCCCGGCGACAGGATCCGCGCCAGCAGGCCGGCCACAAACCCCACGATCAGAATATACAGCATGATCCTCTCCCCTTCTGCTCGGCCATAGCCAAAAGCAATCCCTAGATACGTCCTGACACTTCGTCAGTGTTCGGCAGCCGTCCATTCGGCGTCAGATGGTCGACCACCTTCGGCAGATATTGGCTGAGGCCATCGAGCAGTTCGTCGCGTGACATGCCGCTCTGCGAGGAGAGCTGATCGAGCTGATCGGCGCCGAGCGCACTGGCCAGGTCGCCTTTCGAAATCGGCTTGTTCTGTCCGCTGCCGACCCAGGAATTCGCAGTGTCGCCCTGGCCGTTCTGCTGGAATTGGTGCAGCAGGTCGCCGAGGCCGCCCGAGAGCACGCTGCCGGCCGCGCCGCCCGCCAGCAGGCCGCCCAATCCGCCGGACAGGATGTTGCCGAGTCCGCCACCAAGTCCCCCACCGACGGCGCCACCCAGGCCGCCGCCACTCGGCGGCGGAACCGGCTGCGGTGCCGGTGCCGCATTCGGCTGCGTGTTGTTCTGCGAGAAATGCTTCACGGCCTTCCAGGCCAGCAGCCCCAGGATCGCCATGGTCATCGGCGACATGCCGCCGTTGGATTGCGTGCTGGGATGCGAAGGCCCGTGCGGCCCGTTCTGCATGCCGTTGAGGATGTCGAGTAAGCCCATCGCTACCTCCTGAAGTTTGATCGAGAAAAGTACTGGTCGCCGGTCGCGGTTACAAGCGCGCCGGCGGCGATTGGTTCATCTGCGATCTCGACGTCCATGCCGCGCGCACCAGCCTCGTGCGTCATCAAGGCGTCACGCTTGAAAAGCGATCGACCGCGGCCCATCTTCGCCGATGGCAATGCCGCCGGAACGGGCGCGGGATGTCACGATGACGCGCAACATCATGGCTTATGCTATCCTTCTTGCATCCATGTGGTCGCCGACACTGCGATCCGCTCAAGCGGCGCCGCCGACCGTGGTGCCGTCACCCGGTTACGATGCAAGGCTGCGCGAGGCGCCATCGGCGCGGGTCGCGCCGACGGTTCCGTTGCCGCCACCAGCGCGGCGCAGCCCAGCAAGGCGAGATCACCGCCAGCATCGCGCCGGCAGCAACGCACATTGATCGCACCGGCGTTCGGATTGACGTTGTAGATTACGTGGTGCGGCCGTGTGCCGCCGCGGGCTCAGCTCTTCTTCGCCTTCGGGCTTGCGGGCGACTGAGCCGCGGCGCCGCCGAATATCTTCTTCAGCTCGCCAAGCTTCTCCGACAAGACCGGCCAGTTGCAGGAGAAGCTGTCCTTGGCCATCTCCTTCTCCTTGGCGCACGCATGGGCCTTGGCGCGGGCGCGCGCCTCGGCGAGCTGCGCGGGTGTCAGCGGCTTGGGCCGCTGCATCGGGAGCGGCACCTTCTCGCCAAATGCGGGTGTGTTATCGAACTCACCGCGCAGTGTAACTGGTTGCGGCGGCTGCCGCTCGGCCATCACGGCAGCGGTGACATTGTCGTGGCGCTGCTTCTCGAGATAGAGCGAGTATTGCTGATCGATATATTTCTGCTCCTCTGGCGTCGGGTTGGGCCCGGCGATGTCGAAGCTGCGATTCTGCATGAAATCATAATAGGTGTAGCCGCCACCCGCCTTGCGTCGTCCTGCAAACTTGGCGCTGCAGTCGGCGAGGGCGGCCGTCTTCTGCTCCTTGGTCGGCGATTTCTCCGCGAGATCGGCGCATTGCTCGAAATCGGCCGGTGTCGTGCTCCACCATGCGGCGAATGCACGCTGAGGTTGCAATCCCGCCAGACCGGCGGTTGCAGCAAGCAGCAGAATTGGTAAGCGGGACACCAGCACGAACAACTTTCCTCAACTGCATTCGCCGGTGGAGATTAAGAATAATTGTCGCCATTTTGCGGCGGCGGGTCGGCTCGATGCAGCGCTTTATGCAGCTTTTCGCGCAGTCGACGCAAGGCCGTGGCGATGAAGGCACGACGTCGCCTTGATGCACGCGAAAATGCGTCCAGATCGAGCGCTACGCCGGCATGCGTGCCATTTTGGTACTGTGCCCCGATCTCCTTGAGGTTGAATGATGGAATGTCGCCGGAAATATCTCCGTTGTGCAACGGCCGAAATGCACGTGCTGAGACGCGCCATTCCGGCATGATCCATTCGCCGGCGCATGCAGTCAGGAGATGGGCGTGATCTGCCTGTTTGCGCTGGCTGGTGTCGTCGTCGCCAACGAATGGTCGCGCTATCGGCAGTCGCAGACCGAACTGATGATGGTCGAGGACTACGGCAGGGTGCTGGTCGCAGTCGACCGCGAAAGAACGGGGAGAGGGATCGCACTGTTTGCTGCGTCAGAGTCTCGCAAACGATTGCAAGCGCTGCGCTGGATGTGACATCTCACTGCGCATACAGATACTGCAGCAGTGTCCGTCCCACCGTCTGCAGGCTGTCGACCGAACATTTGTCGATCGTGTCCTGCGTCGTGTTGAAATAGGGCTCGTAGTCGAAATCGATCACCACGAAGCTCGGGATGCCGGCCTCCTGCAAGGCGGTGTGGTCGTCGCTGATCGCGTAGCGCGTCGATTTGCCGACGAAGGCGTGCGGGGCGATCTTGCTGCCGATGGTCCAGAACTTCGTCACCTGCGCGCGTGCCGATGATATCGACGACAGCTCCGGCTGCAGCTTCAGATCCTTGTCGCACACCATGTCGAAATCGACGGCATTCTCGGGCAGCCGTGCCGGATAGTAATCCTTCAGATGCTGGGCGAAATAGGGCGAGCCGAGCGGATGGAAGGTCGGATCGCCGGCGCCGAGCGATTTCGGACCTTCCTCGCCGTCGAAGAAGATCATGTCGATGCCGACATCCGGCTTCGGTGATTTCGACAGCACGCGCGCGGTCTCGAGCAGCAGAGCGACGCCGGAGGAGGAGTTGTTGGCGCCGGGCATCGGAGCATCAGGCGTCTTGGCATCGCGATAGGCCTTGACGATGCTGTCGTAATGGGTGGCGACGATGACGCGGCGCGGATTGTCGGCCTGGAAGCGGGCGATGATGTTGGTCAGATGCAGCGGCTTGCCGTCGTCATTGTTGGTGACGAAGCTCTGCGTCACCACCATGTCGGGCGAGCTCTTGGCCAATTCGGCCTTGATGTAGTCGATGGTCTGCTGATGACCGGGCGCTTCCATCGAGCGCGGCGTGAAGCGCAGGAGATCGGCGATGTGCCCGAGCGCGAGCTTGCCGTCCCACTGGTCGATCTTGACCTCGGCGGCGACGGCCGGCCGTGCGGCCAGGCACAGCAGCACCGCGGCGGCGGCAAATAATGGCTGGCGGTTATGCTTCACCTGCGACCTCGCCGGACGAATCAGATGTTCAAGATGGTTTCTTGCCGAACGGAATGAACAGAATGCCGGCGCAGACCGCCAGCACCGCCGCGAACCAATAGGTGATCGCGCGCGAGCCGATCGTCGGGATCAGCGTGAAGGTCGTGAACAGCGTGCCGACGACATTGCCGATGGTCGAGACGCCGTAGACCAGGCCTGCGACGCGGCCCGCCTCCTGCGCCGAGCGGGTCAGCAGGCCGATGGCGATCGGCGAGAAGGTGCCGAGCAAGGTGAGGGGGATCAGCAGCAGCACGGTGGAGGCGAGCAGCGTGGCGGAAGCGCCATCGCCCATCTGTTCCAGGATTTCCGACATGATCTGGTCGGCGGTCGCCGGCACCAGCGCCAGATAGAGCGCTGATATCAGGATCATGCTGCCCATGGTCCGCGCCGATGGCCTGCGGTCGACGATGGCGCTGCCGGAGAAATAGCCGATCGCGAGCGCACACAGCACGGTCGAGATCAGGCTGGCCCAGGTGCCGATGCCGCCGCCGAAATACGGAAACAGATAGCGGCTGCCGAGCATCTCGAAGCCCATCAGCACGCAGCCGACCAGGAAGGCGCAACTATAGACCGCGAGCGCGGACGCGCGGGACAGCACTGCGGTCACGGCATCTTCCTGTTGTGGCGCTCGATGGTCTTCAACGCCTCGACCGGCGCGAAATCGTCGGTCAGCACCTTGGCATCAGCCGCGATTACCTGGCCGCCATTGATGTCGATGCGCCGCCGCTCCGCCAGCATATCCTTGAGGCTGTAGCGCAGGCCGAACGCCTTGTCGCGCGCCTCGGCAGTCGTGGCGAGATCCTCCGGTTTCTTCTCCGGCCCGTCATAGGCGATCGTGACGATGTTGCCGTCGGCCTTGTAGAAGTCGATCTGCGGGAACACGGCGTTGATGGTCTTCACCGCGGAGTCGAACAGCATGGTCGACGGCTCGACGTTCTGCGCCACCACGCCGCCATCGGCGAGGTGGTCCTTGACGATCTGATAGAATTCCTTGGTCAACAGATGAAACGGCACGAACGGGCCGCGATAGGCGTCGACCAGGATGATGTCGTACTTGTCCTTCGACTCCTGCAGGAACAGCCGTCCGTCGCGGTTGGCGACATGGAAGTTGGGCTCTTCCTTGATGTCGAAATATTTCTTGGCGAACTCCAGCACGGTCGGATCGAGCTCGACCGAGGTCACCTTCATGTCGGGCAGGAATTTGTGCAGATACCAGGAGGTACGGCCGCCGCCGAAGCCGATCTCCAGCACCGAATGCACGTCCTTGGCGTACATCAGGGTCGCGGTCATGAAGCGGGTGTAGCTGACCGGCAGGTCGCGCTCGTCTTTCGTGTTGTAGACGCTCTCGGTGTAGATGCGCCGGTTGTGACCGAAGGTCATGCTGCGGTAGGGCGGCTCGTCGTACACGTAAATGTTATTGTAGAGCGACTCCTTGGACTCCAGCAGCTTGCGGGTGTCCTGCGCCGGAGCCGCTGACGCGAGCATGGCGCTGGCGAGCAAGCCGAAAATGACCGATCGGATGAACATCGACGTTTCTGTTTCCCTCGGCTGAAGCGATTGGGATGGGCGCGCCTGACGGCAAGACAGGCGCGGGTGGCGCGGAACCGATCGGCCGTGCCGGCGCGTCAAAATGCGCAGGCCGCACCCGTGTTCCGGCGCCCGCTCTCTTAGACCATCGGCAGCGCGGCGGATAGGTGCAACCGGGTGCCGCAAACGGGGCTGTGATGAGTGCTGAAGGACGGGTGCGGCCGGGTCGGGTCACCCTCCTCTGGAGGGGGAGGGTAGCGCCCCACCATGCCCCTCTGTGCGCGCCGTGCCAAGATCGCCGCGGCTTGCGTTGACTTCATCCGCCCATCACCGGCATGTCGGAACCCCATTGATGGAGGCTGCCGAATGACGCTGTTGCGCTGGGCCCTGCCCGTGATCCTCACTTTAGCTGCCGCGTCCGCAATGGCCGCCGACGAGGACGCCCCGAATCGCAAGCCGGTCAAGGCGGTGGCGGATTCCAGGATCGCGGTCGGGACCAAGGGCACGCTGCCGCTTTACGTCTCCAGCGACTGGTCGAAGCCGGAGCCGAACATCACCCGCGCTGTCATCGTGCTGCACGGCCGGCTGCGCAATGCGGACGTGTATTACAGATCCGCCAAGACGGCGCAGGCGGCTGCGGGCGCAGCGGGGCAGGCGACCATCATGATCGTTCCGCAATTCCTTAGCCAGATCGATGTCGAGGCCTACCATTTGCCGGCGGACACGCTGCGCTGGACCCTGGAGGGCTGGGAAGGCGGCGACGATGCCACCGGGCCGCAGCCGGCCTCTTCGTTCGAGGCGCTCGATGCCATCCTGGCGCGGCTTGCCGACCGCAAGCTGTTTCCGAACCTCAGGGATGTGGTGGTGGCCGGGCATTCCGGCGGCGGCCAGGTGGTGCAGCGCTACGCGATCGCTGGCCGTGGCGAAGCGCCGCTGACCGAGGCCCACATCGCGGTGCGCTATGTCGTCGCCAATCCGTCATCCTACGCCTATTTCTCCGACCAGCGGCCGGAGCCTGAAATCGCGGCCTCCTGCACTGGTTATGACAATTGGAAATACGGCATGCAGGCACGGCCGGATTACCTGGCCAAGCCGACGCCGGCCGCGCTGGAAGAAGCCTATGTCGCGCGGCGCGTGATCTACCTGCTCGGCACGGAGGACACCAACCCGAACCATCCGGCGCTGGACAAGAGCTGCATGGCCGAGGCGCAGGGACCCTATCGCTACGCGCGCGGCCATTCCTATGCCGCCACGATGGCCAAACGCGACCGCGGCACCCCGAACCATCACCTGTTCGATGTCGCAGGCGTCGGCCATGACGGCGACAAGATGCTGACCTCGCCCTGCGGCCTGCACGCGCTGTTCGATCTGCCGGGCTGTGACGCGGGGAAGTGAGGTGGGTGTCGGATCGATGATACGGCTGGGTCTCCTTCTCACGCTGCCGCCGCCACACCCTCGCTGTCGTCCCGGCCTTGCGTCGGGATCCAGAACCACGGTCGGCCGTCGTTGGAGCGAGTTGGAGCTCCAGCCGTCGCAAAACGACCGGGATGATGGGTCCTGGGTCTGCGCTTCCGCCTTCGCCCTTTGGGCTTCGGCGGACAAGTCGCTTGCCCAGGACGACACCTTTGCTGGTCGGCTGGCGGTTCTCCTTGTTCGGTGCCTCAAGGCTTGGCGACCCCGGCCCGCCTCTGCTATGAGGGGCGCGAAGCTCCTGCATCTTGATGCCGGATCCGGTCCCGTAGCTCAGCTGGATAGAGCGACGGTTTCCTAAACCGTAGGTCGCATGTTCGAGTCATGCCGGGATCGCCAGCTTCTGCTCGCCACAGAGACATCCACGCTCCACAATCGATCGTTCAAGAGGTCGCGACGCCGGCGGATCCAAGCCGATGAGAGTTGTTCTGGCTTCAGTTCTGAGCCTGTGCGTGCCCGCTTTTGCTGTCGACCACCATTGGACATTGGGCTTTGCGCAGGGGACGTCGGAAGCCATCATCTGCTGATGGCTCGAGCGTGAACATCTACTGTCCCAGCGGTCAGGAAGACCACACGCCGGGCATGTTCGTCTCGTCGAAAAAGTCAAGCCGGAAGCCAAAGAGCGCGTGACGGTTTAGATCATCGTGGATGGTAAGAACCATCCGTTTTA
>NZ_JBARGP010000379.1:0-3612 GCF_049798375.1 Bradyrhizobium sp. | reverse complement strand
CCCAAAGGCGAATTCGCCTTCTTCAACGTGACCTACGAGGACGGCTCGCAGCGCTCCAACCGGCGGGTGCCGGCCGAACTGCTCGGCGGCCTCGACGGCGACGAGCCGGCCCGCAGCTTCATCATGGAGCAGGACCGCGAGATCGCGGAAAAATCCGGCCGCCCGCCGCTGGAGATCAAGGCCCTGGAGCGCGTCGGGGCGAAGAAGAAGTAGGCGCTCATCACCGCCGTAGGGTGGGCCAAGCGCGAAGCGCGTGCCCACCATTCATCCACACCGTCATTCGTGGTGGTGGGCACGGTGCGCCGACCATCGGCACATGCCAAAATGGCGTTGCCTCGTGCCTTTGCCCACCCTACGCACCTACGCCGCCTCGCGCTCCGGCTGCGGCAATGGCACCTCGTCGAGCGCCACCATCATCCTTGGCCGGTCGATCAGGCTGACCAGCGTGTAGCTGATGATCAGCAGCAGAAACCAGGAGCCGAGCTTGGCGAACGAGACCATGGCCCAGCCGTGGCTCTGCGACGGATACAGCCAGACGCGGGTGAAGGTGCCGATGTTCTCCGACAGCCAGATGAACAGCGACACCAGCGCAAGCCCGAGCAGCAGCGGCATCCGACGGTGCACGCGCCAGACCCTGAACCAGACGGTGGCGCGGCAGAACAGCAGCCCGCTGGCGGCGAACAGGCCGAGCCGCAGATCAACACCGTAATGGTCGAGGAAGAAGTTGAGATAGATCGCCGCGCTTAGAGCGATCAGCCAGCGGCGCTGTGGGTGGTTGGTGAAGCGAAAATCGAACAGACGCCAGACCCGGCAGAGATAGCTGCCGATGCAGGAATACATGAAGCCCGAGAACAGCGGCACGCCGCCGAGCCTGATCAGGCTCGGCTCCGGATAGATCCAGGAGCCGGTCGCGGTCTTGAACAGCTCCATCGCGGTGCCGACGAGGTGATAGACCAGGATGACCTTGGCCTCCTCCCAAGTCTCCAACTTTGCTGCGAGCAGCACGGCCTGGACGCCGAGCATGCAGAGGAAGAGGAAGTCGTAGCGCGCGAGCGGCGCATGCACCGGATAGAACCGCCAGGTCAGCAGCATCAGCGCCACCGCGATGCCGCCGAACAGGCAGGCCCAGGCCTGCTTTACGCCGAAGCGGAGGAATTCGTAGAGGCCCGCGGTCCAGCGCTTCCGCGCGGCGGCCTGCGCCAGCCGCGCTTCGGCGGCGATGAAGGGCTGTAGCGGCGCCCAGATCGCAGCGGCACTCAGAGGCCCAATCGGTTCGGCGACGTGATCCTCAGCATTGCGCATGTAAGCCCCAGCGGCGAACAACATGCGCCCATGTAGCAAGCATCGCCTTTGGGCCGCCGCCGCAAAGTTCAGCCGGTTTCAGCCGGCATGCGGACAAATCGGCACATCACGGCAGTCAGTATAAGTCCCAGCATCACGACGACAGGAGCCGTAGCCCGCATGAGCGAAGCGAAATGCGGGATTAAAAGAACCCGGATGTCGCTTCGCTCGTCCGCGCTACAGTTGCTGATTTCCCGCTCCGAAAATCTCCGGATTGTCGAATCCTTTCGCCGCTTTTACTTTCAGTCGGTGAAATCCAATGCGGCGCAGTAAACGAAAGACGCTCATAGTGCCCGACGAAGACTTTTCGCAGTCTGCGCGCGACCAACGCGGCGCGGCTTTTCACGAGGCGGGACACGCTATCGTAGCATCAGCATTGGGACTGGCAATCGGGCACATCGAGATTGCCATTGGCGGCGATGACGCGAAAGGCGCGGCTGAAAGCGAAGACAGCTCCGCACTTGGCCTGGTTGACCGACTAGCAGTTTGCGCCGCGGGACTAGAAGCGCAACGACTGTTCGCGGCTCCCACTCACAGTGGCGCTGGATGGGCGGACCATGGCATGATGATAAGGTTGGTCGAAGGCCTTACACACGAAGATGGCCGCAAGATGCGATACGATGGATATCAACGGGCTCATGATCTTCTGATCCAGAACGCTGATAAGGTTGAACGTCTCGCCAAGCTCCTTTTGACTGAGAAGCGCTTGACGCCTGATGAAGTAAGAACCGTAATTTGTGCTGGCTAGTGTCGCAGTAATGCGAACCTAACCGTTAGGTACTCGATCCCTGAATCAACTTGAGAGAAAAACGACGGACCTTTCGGCCCGCCGCTGTTATACGATGTACTGCCGGATCAAGCCCGGCAATGACAGTCAGAACTGGCTGACATTAGTTGTCGAGGAACGACCGCAGCTTCCTTGACCTGCTCGGATGCTTCAGCTTCCTTAGCGCCTTCGCCTCAATCTGCCGAATACGCTCCCTCGTCACCGAGAACTGCTGGCCAACCTCTTCCAGGGTGTGGTCGGTGTTCATGCCGATGCCGAAGCGCATGCGGAGCACGCGTTCTTCGCGGGGGGTGAGCGAGGCCAGGACGCGCGTGGTGGTTTCGCGGAGGTTGGACTGGATCGCGGCGTCGATCGGCAGGATGGCGTTCTTGTCCTCGATGAAGTCGCCGAGATGGCTGTCCTCCTCGTCGCCCACGGGGGTCTCGAGCGAGAGCGGCTCCTTGGCGATCTTGAGGACCTTGCGCACCTTCTCCAGCGGCATGCCGAGCTTCTCGGCCAGCTCCTCCGGGGTCGGCTCGCGGCCGATCTCGTTGAGCATCTGGCGCGAGGTGCGCACGATCTTGTTGATCGTCTCGATCATGTGCACGGGGATGCGGATGGTGCGGGCTTGGTCCGCAATGCTGCGGGTGATCGCCTGCCGGATCCACCAGGTGGCGTAGGTCGAGAACTTGTAGCCGCGGCGGTACTCGAACTTATCGACCGCCTTCATCAGGCCGATATTGCCTTCCTGGATCAGGTCGAGGAACTGCAGGCCGCGGTTGGTGTACTTCTTGGCGATCGAGATCACGAGCCGGAGGTTGGCTTCCACCATCTCCTTCTTGGCCTGACGGGCCTCGCGCTCGCCCTTCTGCACCGAGTGCACGATCTTGCGGAATTCGACGATCTCGAGCCCGGTCAGCGCGGCCAGCGACTGCACCTCGTGGCGCAGATCCTTGATGCGGTCCTTCTCGTGGTGGACGAAGTTCTTCCAGCCCTTGGCGGACAGCTTCGAGACGCGGTTGAGCCAGCGCGGATCGAGCTCCGAGCCTTGGTAGTTGCGCAGGAAATCCTCGCGCGCCACGCCGTGCGAGTCGGCAAGGCGCATCAAGCGGCTCTCGAACGAGACCAGCTTCTTGTTGATGTCATAGAGCTGCTCGACCAGACTGTCGATGCGGGCCTGGTTCAGCCGCAGCGACTTCACCTCGACGATGATCTCGTCCTTGAGCTTCTTGTACTTGCGCTCCTGCGAGGGCGACAGCGACTCGCTCTGCAGCTGGTTGGCGATGTCCTGCTCCTGCAGGCGGCGCAGCTTCTTGTATTCGGACGCGATCTTGTCGAAGGTCTCGACCACCTTCGGCTTCAGCTCGGCCTCGATGGCCGCCAGCGACATCTGGTTCTCGAACTCGTCGTCGTCCATGTCGGACTCGGCCGCGGCCTCGCCCGGATCCTTCTCCACGGTGTCGCCGGCGGGGGCAGCCGCGGGCTGGGCCCGGAACGGGGTCGGC
>NZ_JBARGP010000378.1:0-2602 GCF_049798375.1 Bradyrhizobium sp. | reverse complement strand
GACTGAGGCGCGGCAGCGAGCGCAGCAGGCCGGAGGTGTAGGGATGGCGCGGCCGCATCAGCACATCGTCCACGGGCGCATCCTCGACGACCTCGCCCGCATACATGGTGATCATGCGCGTGCAGGTCTCTGCGACAACTCCGAGATCATGCGTAATGAAGATCAGCGCCGTGCCGGTGCGTTCACTCAAGGATTGCAGAAGATCAGTGATCTGGGCCTGCACCGTGACATCGAGTGCGGTGGTTGGCTCATCGGCGATCAGCAGTTTCGGCTCGCAGATCAAAGCCATCGCGATCATCACGCGCTGGCGCATTCCGCCGGAGAGCTGATGCGGATACTCGTCATAGCGGCGGTCAGGCGCCGGGATGCCGACATCCCGCAAGGCCTCGATCGCCCGTTCGCGCCCCTCGGTGCGGCTGGCCGGAAAATGGACACGATAGGCCTCGCTGATCTGCTCGCCCACGGTGAAGACCGGATCGAGCGCGCTCATCGGCTCCTGGAAGATCATTGCAATGTCGCGACCACGCACGCTGCGCATTTGCCGCGCTGACAATGCAAGCAGATCGATGCCGCCGAAGCGGATCTCACCTTCGACGCGTGTCGAATGCGGCGGCAGCAGGCGGAGCAACGACAGGCCGGTGACCGTCTTGCCGCAGCCGCTTTCGCCGACCAGACCTACGCGTTCGCCAGGCCTAATCGAAAAGCTGACATTGCGGGTGATCTGCAGCGTGCTCCGCGCGGAAACGAATGACAGGGAAAGGTTATGCACCTCGAGCAACGGCCCGCGCGTTTGCTGTGTCGGCATGACCTGCTCAGTGACGCGCGAGCCGACCGCTTTTAAACCAACGTTCATCGCACGGCTCAGCTCGTGCGCAAACCGCGATGCGCACGCTGGCTCGCCAAATGGCGCTCTTGCCATGGCAAGCGGCCAGCGAGGAGCCGTTTGTCGACTGCAGGGCGGACGTCGCGCGTAAGCGTCCTCGACATGTTCACCTCCCTTGCACGCCCATTTTTTTTGGCGTGCCGCTCCGCGCATCCGGCTTTGTTGCCGGTGTCCGTTGCGCGACGCTGATTCATCAAAGATCGCCAACTGTCGATTGTCAACAATTGACTGCAGCACCATCTCGAATATTGTTGTCCCGCCGCGTCATATTCCGCGGATCGAAAAGATTGGTGGAGAACTCATGGCGGCGGATATTCGCAAGCCAGCGGGCGGCCCGGCGATTGCAGGCGAGCGGAGGTTTGCGCCCCGCACACTGCCCGATCAGGTCGCGGAGGAACTGGGTGCCGAGATCGTCGCCGGCCGACGCAAGGCTGGAGAACGCCTGGTCGAGCTCGATCTCGCCCGGGACTTTGGCGTGAGCCGCGGTCCCATTCGCGAGGCAATCCGCCTTCTCGAGCGACGCCGGCTCGTCGAGGTCCGGCCAAGGCGCGGCGCTTATGTCAAGCCGCTGTCGCTGAAATCGGTCGCAGACCTGTTCAATGTCAGGACCGCACTGTCGACGCTCGCCGTCCGCACCATGGCGACATCACCGGTCGAAAGCTATGTCGAGACACTTGCGCGGCGAAGCGAAGAGTTGACGGTGCTTATCGAGGTCGACGAACCCTTCACGTTCGCACTGACAACAACACGCGCCGTCAAGACGATCGCCCGTGGCTCCGGGAACGAGCTTCTCGTGGAACTACTCACCGATCTTGCCAACCAGACGGTATGGACCACCATCTGGAAAACACCGCTGGATTATCAGACGCGGGAGCTGAGACGGTTGGCAGCCGGTCTGATGGCCTCGACATTGAAGGCGATCCGGCAGCGAAAGCCGAATGCGGCAGCCTCCCATCTCGTCGAACTGCTGGAGGGCGATCGGGATCGCGCTCTTGCAACACTCTCGCGCCTCCGCGGCGAGACGTTGGACCTGAATGCGCTGTCGCAGGACCCCCTCGCACCCGGGCTCCTCCGTGAGGACATTTTGTCCTCGGCCTCGTTCGAGCTCGAGTGATCATCCAGGCGGCAGAGAGCCAGTGCTTGTTCAATTCTCGCCTTGATCGAAATTTCTGGCCAGACATGCTGATATCGTGGGGCTACGCCGTTCTGCTGGTCGATAGCTTTTCGTTGCGACGTATGGACGATTTCTGCGACCGGGATGCGAGCTATTTTCGCGTGCATGATGACTATGAGCCTTGCGGTTACCGCTCCTCCCGATCGCAGCCGGCGCCTCTATGAATATTCCTTGATTGATCATGCCGGTGCGGTGAACGATCTGTCTGCCGCTGTCCGGAAGAAGGGCACCTCCGTCGTCATCGGCTCCTCGGTCGACGCCCGGCTTCATCTGAGGCAGCCCGCGCTACAATTACAGCGACGAGAACTTCGCGATCCAGTCGAGGTGATCGAGGAGTGCGCAAAGCTCCAGAACATCGCCGATTGCTACGGCGTGGCTCTGCTCACTTCCGGCTCCGCAGCCGCGCTGCCCCGCAAGCGCATCCAATCGGGACCCCGGGATAAGGGTCCACAGTGGCTTCCATCGAGTCATGGAAGCCGAGGTTGGGATGCTGGTGGTGGAGACGATTGGTAAGATCCGTCGCGCCTACTTTGTTGATGGTCGTC
>NZ_JBARGP010000377.1:0-2232 GCF_049798375.1 Bradyrhizobium sp. | reverse complement strand
GCGGCGGCACCGCCCTTCACGTACCAGAGCACGTTGTTCCAGGAATAGCCGACCTGGCCCGTGAACAGGCCGAGCGCATTGACCTTGCTCTGGTTGGTGACGCCGGGAATCGACAGGCTGGCATTGCTGCCCTTGAAGGCGGCCCAGTCGCCCTGTGCCTCGAGGCCGAACACCCAGGTGCCGGCCTGCCAGCGGTAGCCGATCTGGCCGCCGACCAGGCCGCCGGTCGCATCGTGGCAGCCTTCGGCCGCAGTCGGAATGGTTGGTGTGGTGGTGGTCCAGCAATTATGGGCCGAGCCGCCGCCGGCATTGAGGCCGAGGTAGAAACCGCTCCAGTCGTAGATCGCAGCGACCATCGCCGGGGCCTTGGCGTAAGGCCGCGCGGCGAGGTCGGCCGTGAGTGCAGGCGCCGCCCCCAGTGCCAGCCAGGCCATGCCGACCTGGAGCACCTTCTTCATAGCTGTCCCCACCGCCATCTCGACGCCTGCACTCACGCCTTTACCCACGCCCCGTCCCGCTTATAGCCGCGTTCAGCCCGGACTGCCGTCACCGAAAAGCCACAACCTTGCAGCAACCGCCGCGTGCGATCACACCGCAAGGCGCGGGCGGAAACATCGTCGCCACACGCAAAAAGGCCGGCGCGAGGCCGGCCTTTTCAATTTCTGCGGCACGCGATGATCAGCGATCAGTACCGCGCGACGACCGGGCCGCCCCAGCGGTAGTTCAGCCGCACGGTGGCGAGGTCGATGTCCTGACCGATGCGGTCGGTGGCACTGAAGGCGCCCGCGGGCGTCACAGCGCTGACGTTGTGGGTCCCCATGAACAGGTGGTCGTATTCGAAGCCGACCGACCAATTCGGCGCAAAGCCGACCTCGATGCCTGCACCGACTGTCCCGCCCCAACGGGTCTCGTTGGCCGAGTCGGCCAGCACGCCTGCGGCGGTGAACGTCCGGTGCTGGTCGCCGACGACGGCAGCGCCGCCCTTCACGTAGCCGAGCACGTTGTTCCAGGCCCAGCCGACCTGACCGGTCAACAGACCGAAAGCATCGACCCGGGTCTGATCGGTCAGCCCAGCGGCAACGAGCGGGGTGCCGCCCAGCAGGTTGGTGTTGCTGCCGCGGAAATTGGCCCAGTTGCCCTGGCCTTCGAGACCGAACACCCAGGTGCTGGACTGCCAGCGATAGCCGATCTGGCCGCCGGCGGTGGCACCGGAGGCGTTGTTGCAGCCTTCGGCCAACGGCGCCGGCAGCGTGCCTGCTGCCGCCGTAGCGACGAGATCCCAGCAATTGTGGCTCCAGCCGCCGCCGCCGTTGCCGCCGATATAGAAGCCGCTCCAGTCATAGATGGCGGCTGCCATCGGAGGCGGGGCCTTGGTGTAGGGCCGGGCTGCGAGATCCGCAGCGCTGGCCGGAACCGCCATCCCCAACACAATGATGCTCGTCGCTCCCAGCAGAATTCTCTTCATTGCATTCCCCTTCGGCGTTTTGCGCTTCCCGGTCGTCCCCGGAAGCGCCATCTCAATTCCCCGCGACCGCCCATGCGATCCCTATTCCGATCGCAAATATATCCGATTCAACCGCAGATACCGTCTCCGAAAAGTCACACACGCGAGCGGAATCGGCCTGCATCGAGCTAACGTAAGTTAATGATCCAGCTTGGTTTTTCGATTCTTGGGAGAACGGTTTCGGGTTCCATCAGCTCCGGCACCTCAAAGTTGTGATGCATAAGCACAGTAGCGTGCGCAAGTTTCAGAACAAATCTGGAACATTGACTGCTCCCGCGCTATATGTGGATAAGCCAGGAGAGGGCGGGTGGCAGCCGCAGCAAGCGTATAGGGTCCGCCACGAAAGGAACGTGGATGTGCCGACGCGGCTGGAACGCTGCGGCGCGCCGGTCCTTAAGGATTTGAACCGCGGGAGAGTGGGTGATGGCGGGAAGCGTGAACAAGGTGATTTTGGTGGGCAATCTCGGCAAGGATCCCGAGATCCGGCGCACCCAGGATGGACGGCCGATCGCCAATCTGAGCATCGCGACGTCGGAGACGTGGCGGGACAAGGGGACCGGCGAGCGGAAAGAGAAGACCGAATGGCATCGGGTCGTGATCTTCAATGAAGGGCTGTGCAAGGTTGCCGAGCAGTATCTGAAGAAGGGCGCCAAGGTTTACATCGAGGGTGCGCTGCAGACCCGGAAGTGGACCGACCAGAGCGGCGTCGAGAAGTACTCCACCGAAGT
>NZ_JBARGP010000376.1:0-3133 GCF_049798375.1 Bradyrhizobium sp. | reverse complement strand
CGACAGCGCGCCCATGAAGCACGGGCTCTCGGACAGGAAATGTGCGCCGTAAGGCGCCGATTGCTGATAGGCCGGACAGCCAAGCACAGCCGCCAGCGCTGCCGCTTCCTGCAGCGCATCGCTTTTGACGATTTCGTCGCCGGCGATGATGACCGGCCGCTCGGCCTTGAGAATGCGTTGCGTCAGCGCCTGCAGGCTCTCGTCCGACGGTCTTACGCGGGTATCGACCCGGGTCGAACGGCCAAGCTCAATGCCGGCTTCCGCATTCAGGATGTCGCCGGGCAACGAGATGAACACCGGCCCGGTCGGCGGCGTGGTCGCGACCTTGGCCGCGCGGCGCACGATCCGCGGCAGGTCCTCCAGCCGCGTCACTTCGACCGCCCACTTCACCAGCGGCTCGGCCATCCGCACCAGCGGGCCGTACAGCAGCGGCTCCATCAGCCCATGGCCCTGCTCCTGCTGGCCGGCAGTGAGGATCATCGGCGTGCCGGTGAACTGCGCATTGTAGAGCGATCCCATCGCGTTGCCGAGACCGGGCGCGACATGGACGTTGCAGGCCACCAGCCGGCCCGAAGCGCGGCTGTAGCCATCCGCGATCGCCACCACCAGGCTCTCCTGCATCGCCATCACATAAGTGAGGTCCGGATGGTCCTTCAGCGCATGCATGATCGGCAACTCGGTGGTGCCGGGATTGCCGAACAGATGCGTGATGCCCTCGTCCTTGAGCAGCGCCAGAAAGGCCGAGCGGCCGGTGATGCGGTTCTTCATTGATTTCCTCCGGCTCGCGATCGTGGCGCGGGCGTGTCGCGATCTTTACCGATCATCCGACCAGCTTCAATGGAGCGCGCTCATGGCTGCAATGCAAGCCGGCCGCGCCGGCGTCAGAACATGCCCTCGCGGCCCCCGCGTTTCTTGCGCTGCGCGCGTTGCCAGACCACGCCGGGATAGCCTTTCAGCGGCACCAATGGCGCGCCGGTATAAGCCCAGTCCGGCACCTCTTCGATGGCGATGTGATAGAGCGGCTCGCGGCCGGTGCGCGACGAAAACAGCGCGCGCGGGATGTTGACCATGTGCGGCCCGCGGGCGCGCTCATAAAATAGCGGCGAGCCGCAGCCGCTGCAGAAGTTGCGCACGGTCTTCGTGGCCTCGTCCTCGAAGCGCGAGATCGCGTCTTCGCCTTTGGTGATGCGGAAGCGCTTGCGCCAGCTGCCGACATAGGTCGCATAGGCCGCGCCATGGGCACGCCGGCTCGCAGCGGAATGATCATGCCACGCCCAGCGCGCCGGCACATCGATCTCGAAGGCGACGCGGCCGCACAGGCATTGGCCGGCGGCGATGCCGGCGGGACCGGATTTGGGCATGGCAAACTATCTCCTCACCGTCATTGCGAGGAGCGCAAGCGACGAAGCAATCCAGAATCGTCGGGTGGTTTCTCGATTGCTTCGCTTCGCTCGCAATGACGTTACTCGGACGGTCACGCCTCCGCCATCTCATCGTAAGCCGGATAATCCGTGTAGCCCTTCTCCGCGCCGCCATAGAAGGTCGGGCGGTGATAGGGCGTCAACGGGAAGCCGTGGGCGAGGCGCCGCGGCAGGTCCGGGTTGGAAATGAAATAGCGGCCGAAGGCGACGACGTCGGCATAGCCGTCGGCAATCGCGGCATTCGCGGTATCACCAACGAAACCGCCGGCTGCCATCAGCACGCCGTTCCAGATCGGACGGAACAGCACCATGGCCGAGGGCACGTTCCGCCAGTCGACGTCGGCGCGGCCGGCGCCGGAGGAGCGCGGCTCGAGCAAATGCAGATAGGCAAGCTTGAACGAATTGAGCGCCTCGACGGCGCGGGTGTAGAGCGGCATCGGGTCCGGCTCTCCGGAGCCGTTGGCGATGCCGTAGGGCGATAGCCGCACCCCGACCCGGTCGGCGCCCCAGACGTCGACCACCGCCTGGGTCACCTCGAGCAGGAAGCGCGTACGGTGTTCGATCGACCCGCCATAGCGATCGGTACGCTGGTTGGTATGCGACTGCAGGAACTGCTCGATCAGATAGCCGTTGGCGCCATGAATCTCGACACCGTCGAATCCGGCGGCCACCGCGTTGTGTGCTGCCCGTCGATAAGCCGTAACGATCTCCGGGATCTCCTCCGTCACCAGCGCGCGCGGCGTCTCATAGGACGCGACCTTGCCGTCAGCAGTCATGGTCTTCAGATCGCCGCCGATCGCCACGGCCGACGGCGCCAGCGGCAGCGCGCCGCCGGGCTGGTACGAGGAATGCGACACGCGTCCGACGTGCCACAGCTGCAGGAAGATGATGCCGCCCTTGGCGTGCACGGCATCGGTGACGCGCTTCCAGCCTGCGACCTGCGCGCCACTGTAGATGCCGGGCACGTTCGGATTGCCGAACCCGGTCGGCAGCACCGGCGAGGCCTCGGCGATCAGGAGGCCGCCCGGCGTGGCGCGCTGCGCGTAATATTCGGCATTGAGCACGTGCGGCGCCAAGGTGCCCGGCTCGGCCCGCATCCGCGTCAACGGCGCCAGCACGACGCGATGTGCGAGCTCGAACGGGCCGAGCTTGAGCGGTGAAAACAGCGCAGGAAGCATCTTTCCCTCTATCCTTGTCCTGTGATCGGAGTCGGCCTCATCTTGTTCGGAAAGGGCGGCAGTGGCAATGTCGGGCGCATCTTGAGAAAGCATTGCGTCCATGACGAAATCCAACGCCCTTCCGTCGCTCAGCCTGCGCATCGACCTCGATTCCGGCGAGCGGATCGGGCCGGGCAAGATCGCACTGCTCGAGAATATCGAGCAGCACGGCTCGATCTCGGCCGCGGGGCGCGCCATGGACATGTCCTACAAGCGTGCCTGGGACTTGGTCGACGAGATCAACCGGATTTGCCGGCAGCCGGTGGTGGAGCGGCAGACCGGCGGCAAGAATGGCGGCGGCGCGGCGCTGACGCCGTTCGGGGAGGCGCTCGTCGAACGTTACAGGCGGATCGAGCGCGACGCGGCAAGCGCAGTGAAGAAGGACCTCGCCGCGCTGCGCAGCGACATCGAGAAGCCGAAGAAGAGCGTGGGGAAGTCGTAGCGGCCAATTGCAGCTACAGCGGAGGTGGACCCTCTCCCCTTGCGGGACAGGGT
>NZ_JBARGP010000375.1:0-13654 GCF_049798375.1 Bradyrhizobium sp. | reverse complement strand
GCTCTGCGCGGCGGGTACGCCCGCGGCCGGCTCATCCAGCAGCAGCACGCGTGGCCGCGTCGCCAGCGCGATCGCGATCTCCAGCAGCCGCTGCAGCCCATAGGCGAGCTCGCGCACCGGTCGCCGTGCGTGGTCGGCCAGATTGACGAAGGCAAGATGGATCTGCACCTCGTCGGCCACGGCACTATCCCGCGCGGCGCGGCGCCAGAACACCGTGGATTTGCGCTCGCGCTCGACAATCGCCAGCGTCACGTTCTCGGCGACCGTCAGGCCTGCGAACAGCTGATTGATTTGGTAGGTGCGCGAAAGGCCGCAGCGGACGCGCTGATATTCGCGCATCTCCGTGACGTCGTGGCCACCGAGCAGGACGCGGCCGGATGACGACCTGATGCCGCCGGTCAAGGCCTGCACCAGCGTGGTCTTGCCGGCGCCGTTCGGTCCGATCAATGCGTGCCGGCTGCCGGGCGCAATTGCAAGGCTGACCTCGTTCACCGCGATGAAGCCGCCAAAACGAACCGTGAGCGCCTCGGTAGCGAGCGCGGTCATTATTCGCCTCCGAGCTTGCGTTGCAGGCTTTCGAACGCGCCGGCGAGGCCGCCGCGGCCGATGAAGACGGACGCCATCAGCAGGAGACCCAGACCCAATTGCCAGTATTTTGGACTGACCGAGGACAGATAGTCCTTCAAGAAGCCGAAGCCGGCCGCCCCCAGCACGACGCCGGGGATGCTGCCGGTGCCGCCGAGCGTTGTCATGATCATCACGTCGGCCGAGCGGTCGAAGCCGAGCATGTCGATCGAAGCATAGCTGCCGGTTTGCACCAGCAGTGCGCCGGCACAGCCGGCAATCGCACCCGAGATCGTGTAGGCCAAGGCAAGATGCCGCCGCACCGGCGCGCCGATCGCCGACATGCGGCGGACATTCTCGCGGATGCCTTTCAATGCCAGCCCGAACGGCGATGCGGCCAGCCGCCGCATCATGGCATAGATCGCGACCAGCACAGCCAGCGTGTAGACGAAGGCAGTGCGTCCGAGGAAATCGAACGGGAACAGGCCGGCCACCGGTCCGACCGTGAAGTCTGACAGGCCGTCCGCGCCACCGGTCAAATCCCGCGCCTTGTTGGCGGCTTCATAGATCAGGAAGCCGATCCCAAGCGTGACCAGGAGCCGCGTGAAGTCGTTGCCGCGCACCACGACCGGCGTAACGACCAGCGCGACCAAGCCGCTCACCAGTGTCGCGCCGATCAGCCCGAGCAACGGCTCGCTTACGCCGTGACGGGCCAATGTCGCGGCGATGAAGGCGCCGACGCCGAAGAAGGCGGCGTGCCCGAGCGAGACGATGCCGGCATGGCCCTGCAACAGGTCATAGGACAGCGCAAAGATGCCAAGCACGAACAAATTGCTGAAAAGCAAGAGATAGCCGGGCAGCAGCAGGAAACCGGTGAGCGCCAGCGCCAGCATGAACCAGCCGGGATCGATCCGCAAGAGATGCTTCACGCGCGCCGTCCTGCCAGGCCGGTCGGAAACAGCAGCATGGTGATCACCAGCAGCGCATAGATCACGAAGGAGCCGATCTCGGGAACAAAATATTTGAACAACGCATCGATGATGCCGAGGCCGAGCGCGGCCGCAACCGAGCCGCCGATCGAGCCGGGCCCGCCGATCGCGACCACCATCAGCACGATGACCAGGTATTTGAATGGAAAGGTCGGATCGAGACCGAGATAGGCAACGCTCATGGCGCCGCCGAGTCCGGCAAGCCCTGCCCCCAGCGCAAACGCAACAGCAAACAGCCGGTCGACATCGATGCCGATGCCTTCCGCTGTTCGTCGCGAGTCGACGGCAGCACGGATGCGCGCGCCGAACAGCGTGTGATTGAACAGCGCGAGCAGCGCGGCTGCTGCCACCATGCCGCCGACAAGCAGGAAAAGCCGGTAGCCGCCAATTCTGACGCCGCCGAGATCGATCTGCCTCGCCAGCCAGTCCGGCAGCAGCATGGCCTGCTGCTGCGGGCCGAAGATGATGGTTGCGACCGCGCTGGCGGCAAAGGCAAGCCCGATCGAGAACAGCACTTGCTGCAGCGCCGCCATGCGATACACGTGCCGGATCACCGCCCGCTCGGCGACCACGCCGATCGCGGCGGTGGCGAGGAATGCACACGGCAAGGTCAGCAGGAATGGTAGACCGGCGCGATTGAGCAAGGTGGTGGCGACATAGCCGCCGCACATCGCAAAGGCGCCATGGGCCAGATTGATGAAGCGCATCAGGCCGAGCGTCACCGAGAGCCCGATCGAGAACAGCAACAGCAGCATACCGTAGGCAGCGCCGTCGGCAATGACGCTCACGAGGCCGTTCATGGCGCCTTTGCAGGGTCCTTCACGTCCGGAATGGTGTCGAAGGCGATGTTGCGCCAAGCGCCGTCCTTTTGTCCACCCTTGCGGATGTAGATGTTCTGGACGACGTCGCGAGTCGCGGGGTCGATCAGAAGCGAGCCGCGCGGGCTGTCGAGCTTGATGCCCTTCATGGCGTCGACCAGCGCGGTGCCATCGAGATTGCCGCCGGTCTTCTCCACGGCCTTGTAGACCAGCGCCATCGCATCATAGCCCTGCACGACGCGGTAGCTCGGCACGGCACCGGCGCCGAACATGGCGCGATATTCCTTCACGAACAGCGCATTGGCCGGATTGTCGAGATCGACCTGGTAGTGCAGCGCCGAGATCACGCCGTCGACCGCGTCTCCCATCGCCGGCAGCAGATTGTCGTCGACGACGTCGCCGGTCACCATCAGCTTGATGCCGGCCTTCTGCAGGCCGCGCTCCTTGGTCGCCTTCATGAAGGCGATGGAGACATCGCCGCCGGGATTGAAGGCGAACACTGCGTCGGGCTGGGCCTCCATCGCCCGCTGCAGGAACGGGCCATATTCCATCTCGGTGACGGGCGTCCGCGCCGATCCAACCACCTTGCCGCCTGCGGCCTCGAAGGTCTTCTTGAACCAGGTCTCCGCGTCCACGCCCGGCGCGTAGTCGGAGACGATCGTGTAGGCGGTCTTGACGCCGTTCTTCGCCGCCCAGTTTCCAAGCGATGAGGCCAGCTGCGGCAAAGTGAACGAGGCGCGAACGAAATATGGCGACTTCTCGGTCAGGATCGAAGTCGCCGCGTTGACGATCACCGCCGGCTTCTTGGCCTCGGTCAGCAGCGCCGCCGCAGCCATCGCATTCGGCGTGAAGCTGTAGCCGATGATGAGATCGGCCTTGTTGCGGACAATCAGCTCCTGGGTAAGCCGGCGTGCCAGATCGCCCGAGCCCGGTCCCTGGTCGTCGCGCGTCACCGTCTCGACCGTGAGGCCCGCGACCTTGGTGCCGTTGATCTTCTGAAACAGCTTGATGCCGTTCTCATAATGCTGGCCCTGGTCGGCGAATGCGCCCGACAGCGGCAGCACCAGGCCGATCACGAGCTTGCCATCGGCGGCGGAGGCGGAGACGGCAGAGCCGAACAAGGCTGCCGCTGCGATGCCGAGTGCTGCGCGTCGCGTCGGCAGGACACCAGACCAGGATGACATCATTGCTCGCCTTGCTCCCTTGTTCTTCCGGTGCCCATGCTGCGCGACTTGCCTTCAGGCCTTCTCCTCGAGGAGATCGTTCAGCACCTCGTCGGTGGACAGCACGTCGCCGAAGCTCTGGTAGACCGTTGTGAAGCCGACATTGTGGTCTTCGCCGTAGCGCGCCGCGTTGGCATCGGAAACCATGACGACGCGATAGTCCAGCATCATCGCGTCGCGCGCCGAAGTCTCGCAACACATATTGGTCAGCATGCCGGTGATGACGACATTGCGGATGCCGCGGGCATTGAGCTTCTCCAGCAGTTCGGAATGTCCCGGCAGAAAGGCGCTGAAGCGATCCTTGGTGGCGACGATATCGGCATCGGTGACCTCGAGGTCGGGATGCAGCCGGTGGCCATCCGTGCCTTCGGTGAGATTATCGCGGTGGCGCGCCGCGTTCTCGGGCGTGAAGAAATTGTCGTGATAAACCGGCCACAGGCTGCGGCCGCCCTCGCCCGCCGTCATCTTGACCCAGGCGACGGCCGCGCCGCGGGCGCGGAACGCGTGTGCCAGGCGGTTGATGTTGGGAATAATGGCGAGCGCCGGCGGCACGTCCTGGACGTAAAAGGTCTGCATGTCGACCACGACCAGCGCCGTCTCGCGCGGGACAAAGCGATCAAACACGCGCAAGCGGCCCCGCTTCTTCATGACGCGCTCGATGACGTAGGCTGGCATGGCGTAAGGCTTCGGCGACATTGAAATTTCCGGGCGCAGGAATTGGCATTGGTCCAGCCGCGCGGCGGATGACTGCACGGGAACTGCAGTCAGAATTGTCATGCGACAAAATCCTGCCTAGTCCCAATTCCTGTGAAGGGGTATCTAAAAGGCTTATCGTGCGCTTGCGCGGTCGAATGCGCGTGCCAAGCTAGAGGACTTGACTGAACTTGCTCAATACGCGGCATCTGCGCGCCTTCGTCACCGTCGCGACGCTCGGCAGCGTAGTCAAATCGAGCGTCGAGCTGCGGCGGGCGCAGTCCGCGATTACGCGCGCGGTCAAGGAGCTCGAGAGCGAGGTCGGCGCGTCGTTGTTCGAGCGCAGGCCGCAAGGCATGCTGCTGACCGCGTTCGGCCACGCGTTGCTGGAGCGGGCCGCGCGTGCCTTTGCCGAGATGGAGACTGCGCGGCAGGCGTTCGCGGACGCCCATCCTGCCCTGCGCGCATTGTCCCGCGCGCCGATCTTCGCGTTGGCAATGAGCCGGCAACGGCTCTTGGTGTTCATCGAACTGGTCGAGCAGCACCACATGGGCGCGGTCGCCGACACGATCGGTATTTCGCAGCCGGCCGCGAGTCAGGCGCTGCGCGAGATCGAGAGCGGGCTCGGGCTGAAACTGTTCACCCGTACGGCTGGCGGCCTGCAGCCGACTGCGCTCGGCGCCCTGCTCGGCATGCATCTGCGCCGCGCGCTCGCCGAGATCCGTGCCGGTGAGCTCGAGATCGCCTCGCTGCAGGGGGCGCTAGCCGGCCGCGTCGTGCTCGGGACACTGTCGCTCGGGCGCACCAGGCTGCTGCCGGCCGCCATCATTCGTTTGCGCAAGCAATTTCCGCACCTTACGGTGACGACCGTCGAGGGCTCGTTCGAACACCTCGCGATGCGGCTGCGGGCGGGCGACATCGACTTCTTGCTGGGTGCGTTGCGCGATCCCGAGCACACCGTGGGTCTGACACGCGAAATCGTGACCCATGACGAGCTGTCGCTGGTGGTGCGGACCGGCCACCCGCTGGCGCGCCGACGCAGCATCGCGGGGGCCGATCTGGTCAGCCTCGACTGGGTGCTGCCGCCGCGCGGCACACCGACCCGCGAACTACTGGAAAAGACGCTGGCGCTGCGCGGTTTCGACAAGGCCCGCGTCGGCGTGGAGACCGCCGACCTCGCGATCACCCGCGGCATCCTGCTCGGCAGCGACATGATCACGGCGGTATCCGCGCATCTCTATCATCACGAGATCGCAACCAAAGCGCTCGCCGTGCTGTCGTTCGCGCTGCCCGAGACGCGGCGGTCCATAGGCGTGCTGCAGCGGGCCGCCAGCGCGCCTTCACTCGCTGCGCGCCTGCTGATCGACCAGTTGCACGCGATCGGGCAATTATAGGCCGCAGCTTTAGATCGGCTCGTAAGGCATGCCGACGTATTGCTCGGCGATGGCAGCCTGGGCCGCGCGCGAGGAATGGATGAAATCGAGTTCCGCGAACTGCAGCTCGCGCCGATACGCACCCTGCTCGGGAAACTTGTGCAGCAGCTCGGTCATCCGGGTCGAGTAGCCGACCGTGCGCCAGACCCGCTTCAGGCAATGCTCGGAATAGCGGGCGAGCTTGTCGCGCTGGCTGGTCCTATAGAAATGGCCGAGCGCGCCAGCCAACGACCGGACATCCGCCACCGCGAGGTTGAGGCCTTTGGCACCCGTCGGCGGGGTGATGTGGACGGCGTCGCCGGCGAGGTACAGCCGCCCATATTGCATCGGCGCGGCGATGAAGGAGCGCAGGCGCGCCACGTCGCGCTGGAAGATCTCGCCCTCGACGATCTCGACCTTGTCGGCGTCGAACATGCGCTGATGCAGCTCGTCCCAGAACCGGGCATCCGACCAGGCCTCGGGATTCTCATCCGCGCCGACCTGCAGATAGAGCCGCGACACCTGCGTCGAGCGGCGGCTGCACAGGGCGAAGCCGCGGTCGCTGTTGGTGTAGGTCATGTCCGGCAGCGGCCGCGAGCGCGACAGCACGCCGAGCCAGGCGAAGTCGTAGGTCTTCTCGTAGTGCGTGATCTTGCCCTCGGGCACCGCAGCGCGGCTGACACCATGATAGCCATCGCAGCCGGCAATGAAGTCGCAGGTCAAGACCTTGTCCTCGCCGCCCTGCAAATAGTGGATCTCCGGCCGTTCGCCGTCGAGGCCGGTCAGCCCGGTCACCTTGGCCTCGAATTCGAGCGGCTGGCCAAGCGAGATGCACGAGGCGATGAGATCCTTCACCACCTCCTGCTGCCCATAGATGACAACGTGCTGGCCGGTGAGGCCGGGTAGATCAAGATTGATGGTCTTGCCCCGGAAGCGGATATCGAGCCCGTCGTCGATCATGCATTCGCGCTTCATGCGGGCATCGAGCCCGAGTGCCGAGAGCGTCTCGACCGTGCCGGCCTCCAGTACGCCGGCGCGCACCCGGCTTTCGACATAGGCCCGACTGCGCGACTCCAGGATCACCGACTCGACGCCGGCCTGGCGCAACAGATGCGCGAGAAACAGACCTGCCGGCCCAGCTCCGATGATTCCGACTTGGGTGCGCATGAGACGTTCACAATTCCGCCAACGGACCGACCATCATTGGTCGCGACGATGGACCATAGGACCCGGCCCGCGCACATAAAACCGTCAATATCGGAGCATTCCTATTCGAAATTGCTTATCATCCGCGTCGGTCCATCGCGTGCGGCAGACGGCCTGCTCCGGCCGAGTCGGCGCCATCGAGCACGTCCCTAACCAGGGAGAGCAGCTCCCGGGGATGGAACGGCTTCATGATGGCGCGCCGGCTCTCGATGCGGTTATCGCCATGCTCGCCGGTGATCGGGTAATCGGAATAACCGGTCATGAACACGACCGGGAGCCGAGGCCGGACCTCGGCCAGATGACGCGCGAGCTCGGGGCCGCCGAGTTGCGGCATCACAACGTCGCTGAGGACGAGATCGAGCGGCGCGTCTCGGCTCGCGATGAGACGGCGCGCCTCGTCTCCGTTCGCGGCCGTCAGCACCGTATAGCCGCCGCTCCTGAGCGTGGCGACCGTGGCGCGCATCACCGCCTGGTCGTCCTCGACGATCAGAATCGTCTCATGGCTATGCGGCGTCGGCTGGGCGACAGGCTCCGGCGCAAGGAGCGGCGCCGCGACGGAGCTCCGCGGCAGCAGGATCAGGAACGTGGTGCCCTCGCCCGGCCTACTCTCGACGCTCAAGCTGCCGCCGGACTGCGCGACGATGCCAAAGCACATCGATAGCCCAAGACCGGTGCCCCGGCCTCGCTCCTTGGTCGTGAAGAATGGATCGAAGATCTTGCCGAGAAGCTCCGGCTCGATTCCCGACCCGGTGTCGCTGACCAGCATGGCCACATAGTCGCCAGCGGGCAGATCGTGATCTCGCGCATGGAGCGAGCGATTCTCGATCTCGATTCCGAAACGTCCGCCCGACGGCATGGCATCGCGCGCGTTCATTGCGAGATTCATCAGGATCTGCTCGATCTGGCCGCTATCGGCGCAGACCGACCAGACGTCGTCGGCGGACAGCGTGACGATCTCGATATGCGCCGGCAGGACCCGACGAAGCATCTAATGCACGCCGGCGACCACCTCGCTCAAATTGATGATCGTCGCTTCGGTCGGCTGCTTGCGCGAGAAGGCGAGAAGCTGCCGTGTCAGTCCACGTGCCCGATTGATCGACTGAATGATCTCGGTGATACCTATCAGCCGCGGATCCGACGGTTCGTACTCGTCGCGTAACAACTCGGCATGGATCATCATCACCAGCAGCAGATTGTTGAAGTCGTGGGCGACACCGCCAGCCATCAAGCCGACCGCTTCCATCTTGTGGGCCTGCAGCAATTGCTCTCGCAGTTGCCTCTGCTCGG
This sequence comes from Bradyrhizobium sp., assembly GCF_049798375.1. GTDB lineage: Bacteria > Pseudomonadota > Alphaproteobacteria > Rhizobiales > Xanthobacteraceae > Bradyrhizobium. The sequence continues at coordinate 5,462 of NZ_JBARGP010000375.1, read as the reverse complement.
TCATGTCGCGCGCGATCTTGGCCGCGCCGATGATCTCGCCGGTGGAAGATCTGACTGGCGAGATGCTCAACGACACGTCGAGCACGCGGCCATCCTTGGTCACCCGGGTGGTCTCGAAATGATCGATGAACTCGCCGCGGGCGATCCGCTCGAGAATGTGGTGCAGGTCGCTGCGCCGCTCCGGCGGGATGATGATGTCGATCGATCGCCCGATCATCTCCTCCGCCGCGTATCCGAACAGCCGTTCCGCGGCCGGATTCCACCCGGTCACCTTGCCGTCGAGCGTCTTGGTCACGATGGCGTCGTTCGCGGAACCGACCACTGCGGCGTAGAGCTGATCCCGCCCGAGATATTTCTGTAGCAACTGCTCGTTGCGTCGTCGTCGTGCGAGCTCGCGATCGATCTCAGCCACCATCCTGAAGGTCCGCAACAGCCTGCGGCCGAGCGACATACCGCCATCGTTCTGCCGGGCGGCCGCGTGGGCAAGTTGCTCGTCGCGCGGCCCATCGACAGAGCTTAGAATCTGCTTCACGCGCCACGACAGCAGATGGGCCACGACGATGGCAAGGACCACCGCAAATGCGAGCCCGATGAAGATGCCGAGCAGAGCGGCGTCCACCAGTGGCTTGGAGGTGACCAGCATTTCCACCACGGCGATCCCGATAGCGGTGAGCGCAACAAGGTCAGCCAGGGGAAACCGCCATGAGTACCGAGGTTGGCAGGCTGTCGAAGGATCGTTGCATGCGACTTCCAATGACGTTTCGCATGGCTGCTACAGCCATTCCGGAGTCGCGGTCAAATCATTCGTGCTGCATGATGCGACTCGCGTGGTGCAGCGCAATGCGCCGGGAGAGCTGCGAGCATAGTTCCGTTTGCATCGTGTCGTGCACATGCCATCGGCGTCCGTCGACAGCTCATCGTCAATTAGTTCGTTCACGAGAAATTACAAAAAACCGCAGGACCTGCTACCGTAAAACTCTTGGTTGCAAAGTTAAAAAAACTGATTCAGTCTATAAAATGTCCCTCACTGTAACTTTTGAGTCTCACCACTGTAACTTTTCTGTCTCAGTCGCGTTAAGTCCCTCCACACAGTTCGGTTGCGTGCGCGTCCTCCAGTCTGGCTGATACTGAGGTGCCCATGCCTACCGTGCTCATTATCGACGACGATCAAGCCACGCGCACTGCGCTGGAAATGCTGCTCAAGAAGAAGAAGTTCGGGGTCTTTCTGGCACCGGACGGACCGACAGGCATTCGGCTGGTCGGCAGCGTATCCTTCGACGCCGTCGTGATCGACATGTTCATGCCCGGCATGGACGGCCTCGCCACCATTCGCGAACTGATCAAGATCGATTCGACTGTCCCCTTCATCGGGATTTCGGGCTACGCCTTTACTGATCGCCGCCAGGGCGCACCGGATTTCCTCGGCATGGCCATCAAGCTCGGCGCGACAGCGGCCCTGCAGAAGCCGTTCGACATCCTGGATCTGCTCGAGGCCGTCGACCACGCGGTCAATGTCCGCCAGCGACTGCTCACCGGCGCTCAGCAACACAACAGCGACTCTTCGTCCGTTCGGAAGGCATCATGACAAGAATACTGGTGGTCGACGACGAGGTTGGTGTCTGTTGCGTCATTCAGCATCTGCTGGCCAGACACGGTTACGCGGTCACAGCCATGACCGATGGCCGCGCTGCGATGAAAGCCGTCGCATGCGGTGACTACGCTGCGGCGCTGATCGACCTGAATTTAGCCGACGTCGACGGCAATGAGGTGATCCGGACCGCGCGCACGGCCAAGCCCGAAATGCCGGTGGTGATGATGTCGGGCATGGTGCTCGAATCCGGGCGCGGTGCACCGGATTTCCTTGGCATGTCGATGAAGGTGCGCGGCATCTATCGCCTTGCCAAGCCATTCAAGCCAAAGGATCTGCTGCAGCTGATCGCGGAGATCATCCCGCAGCAGGAGGTTCCGCCACAGCGGACCGAGATAGCTGCGGCCGGCGGCCGCCGTTAAAATCGACCAGCGCATTCAAGCCCTTGACCGGCGTCGCCTCTCGCGTCGTGCTGCGCTGATAACGACCGGATTTCGATGCCGCTCTAAACGGTGCCATGCTGTAGCAAATCAGCAAGATTGCTCGATCGCCGTGCCCGCGCCCCCGCTGGCGCGCGCTTGTGTAGAATATTTCCTTGAAAATGTGATCTTTCCCACACGTTCCGGCCGTCTGCTGTCCCTATGGTCCCGCGCGAGATCGTAAGCGACTGTTAACCAGGCCGGCCTGCAATCCCGGATCGCTACAATTCGAGCGATTCGCTCAATGGGTACACAGAGGTGTTCTGCGAACGTGCGCGCGCCAAGCGGCACGAGGGCACCATGAGTGAAGTTGAGTTCGAGTTATTGCTTGATGTCGTCCGTACGGCGCTCGCGCCGGAGCCGCAGGAGGAATCGATGGCCCGTCTCTTTCCGACCTTTGTCGCTCTGCCCAAGGCGGCTAATGACAATCAGGCGACGTGCTGGCCGTTGATCCCGTTTCCGGACGGCTGGCACGCGGCCTGTTGATCTCCTGTTGTCCGGAGGCGACTGCAATCGTCTCGCCCGGAGCTCATTGCGAGCTTTTGCATACTCCCGTTACTGTTTCCGAACCGCGAAGACCCAGACCACTCCGCCCTGCGGGACGTTGTCTTCGACGCCGACATTGTCCTTCGACAACGCGTCCTGGATGCGCTGGGCATCCACACCCCAACCTGATTGTACGGCGATATATTCGACGCCATCGACCTCATAGGCGACGGGCATGCCCACGATGCCCGAATTCGTCTTCAGCTCCCAAAGCACCTCGCCGCTCTTCGCATCGAACGCCCTGAACATCCGGTCGTTGGTGCCGCCGGCAAGAACCAGGTCGCCCGCGGTCGCGGTCACCGAGCCGAACAGTTGCGACTTCGGGAAATTGTGCGACCACACCTTCTTGCCGGTCACAGGATCCCACGCCTGCAGCTCACCGAAATGGTCGGCGCCGGGCCGCACTGACAGGCCGATGTCTTCCGCCTTGGTGCCGAGCCAGAGCTGACCGGGAACGAGCGGCGTCTTCTCGCCGGTAAATCCGCCGCAGAAGTTCTCGTTGGCGGGAACGTAGACCAATCCGGTCTTCTGGCTGTAGGCCGCGGATGGCCAGTCCTTGCCGCCCCATAGTGACGGACAGAATTCGATCCGCTTGCCGAGCGTCGGCTTGTGATCCGGGTCGAGGATCGGCCGGCCGGTTTCCGGGTCGATCCCCTTCCAGACATCGGTGTGGACGAAGGGCCAGCCGGCGACATAGTTGATGCGGTCGGGTGTGCGCTCCAGAATCCAGAAGATTGCGTCACGTCCCGGATGGATCAGGCTCTTGAAGCTACGGCCGTCGCGCTGCAGATCGACCAGCATTGGCGCGTCGACCTCATCCCAGTCCCAGGAATCATTCTGGTGATACTGATGATAGGCCTTGATCTTGCCGTCCGCGGGATCGAGCGCCAGCACCGAGCTCGTATAGAGGTTGTCGCCCGGGTGGATCGAGCCGGGCCATGGCGCGGCATTGCCGATGCCCCAGTAGATCGTCTTGGTGTCCTTGTCGTAGTTACCGGTCATCCACGCCGCGCCGCCGCCTGATTTCCAGTCGTCGCCGCTCCAGGTGTCGTGCCCGGGCTCACCTTCGTCGGGGATCGTGAAGGTGCGCCACAATTCCTTGCCGTCATTGGCATCGAACGCGACCACGTAGCCGCGCACGCCGAACTCGCCGCCGGAGCCGCCGACGATCACCTTGCTATCGACCACGAGCGGCATCAGCGTCAGATACTGGCCCTTCTTGTAGTCCTGTACCTTCTTGTCCCAGACCACCTTGCCGTTCCTGGCGTCGAGCGCGACGATATGATCGTCTGTCGTGGCGAGGTAGAGTTTGTCCTGCCACAGTCCGACGCCGCGGCTGGTCGGATGCAATTGGAACAGATCGTCGGGGAGTTCGCGCTTGTAGCGCCAATATTGCTCGCCCGTCTTGGCGTTGAGTGCGATCACCTGTCCCATCGGCGTGGCGACGAACATGACGCCATTGTTGACGATCGGCGGCGCCTCATGACCTTCGACCACGCCGGTGGCGAAGGTCCATACCGGCACCAGATCCTTGACGTTGGTGGTGTTGACCTGGTCGAGCGGGCTGTAGCCCTGTCCGTCATAGGTACGGCGATAGAGCATCCAGTTGCCTGCTTCCGGATTCTCCAGGCGGGACGACGTCACCGGGCTGTAGTTGTCGATCGTGCCGGCGAGCGCCGCAGGCGCGGCAAAACACGTGAATGCGACCGCGCTCGATAGCAGCCAGTGCTTGATGGTCATGTACTTAATCGTCATGAGCGCAACCTCCCCTGCTTCGTTTCGCTTCGATTGTTTTTCTGAACAGTCCGAACGTTCGATACGGGCGCGTGACCGCGTCATCTCAGATGACCATGTCATCTCGGATGACCGCATCATCCCTGCTGGGCACCGACCTTTCCGACGAAGGACCCCGCGACGACAAGCGTGCCATCGACGATCGCAAGCGGCAGCGCTGCGAGACGACGTGGCGCGGGACCGAACACGACCTGCGCCGCATGGCGCGGATCATATTCGGAGTTGTGGCACATGCATTTGAAGACCTCGTGCTCGCCCTCGCTCGCCTTCATCCAGGCGGTGACGGGACAGCCCGCATGGGTGCAGACCGCCGAATACGCGACGACGCCGTCGGCAGCGCGTGGCTGCGTCGTCTCGTCGAGTTCTTCCGGTGCGAGCCTGACCACGAGCAGCTGATTCAACCGCGAGCCGTCGCGGATCACCCCGCTATCGGGATCCTTCGGCCAAGCCAGCAACGGCGGATCGCCGAGCTTGAGCTCCCCTGGCTTGATGATCTCACCTTCGCGTTTGCCTTCGGCGACGACTAAGAGATCGCGCTGCTGTGGACGCTTGTCGCTACCTGGACGCTCCTCCTCGGCAGCGGCCGTCATGACGGAGAGGCAGGAAGTCACCGCACCAAGCGTGCCGAGCATCACCCCACGGCGTGTCGGATTGCCCGTCTTGCCCGCGGCGGAAAGATCAGATCGCGCGGCGGCGCCGGAGCTTTGCGGATCACATCCTGACATAGCATGATGTCAACGGCACAACTGGACCAAAACAGGGCGAGCGCTACTGCTTTCTACAACTTTCGTTTGTGCAGTGAAGCAGGGAGCGACGCGGCGCGAAACTCCCCCGGCGGCTGCCGTATGTCTGCAAATTCGGGCTTGGAAATTTGCGATGCGTGGCTTGAGGATGGTTGCCTAACCTCTTGATCGCCTATAATAGTCCCCGCCAGTGGGGCCATGTGGCGGAGTGGTTACGCAGCGGTCTGCAAAACCGTTTACACCAGTTCAATTCTGGTCGTGGCCTCCATTTCCAAACATCTGAAAACATTGACGCATCCGGCCGTTACGCGC
>NZ_JBARGP010000374.1:0-18768 GCF_049798375.1 Bradyrhizobium sp. | reverse complement strand
GCTCACCATCCTGCCGATGATTATTCTGTTCCTGCTCGCACAGAAGCATATCGTCGCCGGCCTCACGGCCGGCGCGGTCAAGGGATGAAGATATCCACGGAGATCGCAATGAGAAAAATCGGCGTTGGAATCATCGGCTGCGGCGTCATCAGCACGGCCTATCTGAAAGCGGCGCAGCGCTTTCCGGTCATGGAGATCAAGGCGCTCGCCGACATGCGCAGCGACGCCGCGGAGCGTCAGGGCGCTGCGTTCGCCCTGCCGGCGATGCGGGTCGATCAGCTGCTCAAGCGCGACGACGTCGAGATCGTCGTCAATCTCACCGTGCCGCTCGCCCATACCGACGTCAGCCTCGCGGTGCTGAACGCTGGCAAGCATGTTCACTCCGAGAAGCCGCTCGGCATCGACGTCACGGAGGCCCGCAAGGTGATGGATCTCGCCGCGCAAAAGGGCCTGCGCGTCGGTTGCGCGCCCGACACCTTCCTCGGCGGCGGGCACCAGACCGCGCGCAAGCTGCTCGACGACGGCGCGATCGGCACGCCCGTGGCGGGCAGCGCCTTTTTCGGCTGTCCAGGCCACGAGCGCTGGCATCCAGCGCCCGGGTTCTATTACTTGCGCGGCGGCGGGCCGATGCTCGACATGGGTCCGTATTATATCACCGATCTCGTGCAACTGCTCGGTCCAGTCGCCAGCGTGATGGGCTCGACCGCGCGCCCGAAATCCGAGCGTCTGGTCACCAGCCAGCCGATGAACGGCAGCATGATCCCGGTCGAGGTCTCGACCCATGTCGCGGGTACGCTGGAATTCGAGAGCGGGGCGGTGGTCTCGATCGCGATGAGCTTCGATGTTCCGAAGCACCGCCACGCGCCGATCGAGATCTATGGCGACAAGGGCAGCATGCTGGTGCCGGACCCGAACCGCTTTGGCGGCGACGTGCAGGTGGCGTCGACCGGCGCCGAATGGGAAACGATGCCCTTGACCCATGGTCATGTCGAAGGCGAGTTCCGCTCGATCGGCGTCGCCGACATGGCTTCCGCCATTCTGAACGACCGGCCGCACCGTGCCAGCGGTGCGCTTGCGTTCCATGTGCTGGAGGTGATGGAGGCGTTCCAGACCTCCGCCGACGAAGGACGCCGCGTCAAGATCGAAAGCCGCGTGGAACGGCCGGCGATGCTACCGGCCGGACGCGAAACCGGACAGCTCGACTGAGGAAATGACCATGCGCAAGGCATTGATTGTATGGGGCGGCTGGCCGGGCCACGATCCCGATCTGTGTGCCTCGATGATCCGCGGCTGGCTCAAGGCGGAAGGTTTTGAGGTCCGGATTGAAACCACGACCGAGGCATTCGGAGATCCGGCGATCCATGATCTGTCGTTGATCATTCCGATCTACACGATGTCCAAGATCGAGAAGGCGGACGCGCTCAATCTGTGCGCGGCGGTGCGCAGCGGTGTCGGGCTTGCCGGCCATCATGGCGGCATGTGCGATGCGTTCCGCGACTCGGTCGACTACCAGTTCCTGTGCGGTGGGCAATGGGTCGCGCATCCCGGCAACATCATCGACTACAAGGTCGACTTGACCAAACCGGATGATCCCATCATGAAGGGCCTGACGAGTTTTGAGCATCGGTCCGAGCAGTACTACATGCATGTCGATCCGGCCAACGAGGTGTTGGCGACGACCACTTTTACCGGCGAGCACGCATCCTGGATCGAAGGGGTGGTGATGCCGGTGGTCTGGAAGAAGCGATACGGCGCGGGCAGGGTGTTCTATTCCTCGCTCGGCCACCGCGCCTACGAGCTCGACGTGCCGGAGATCCGAACGATAATGACCCGGGGCATGCTGTGGGCGGCGCGCGAATGACGGCTACTGCGATACAGCCACCGGTCCGCGCCACACTGGAGGACGTTGCGCGGACGGCGGGTGTTTCGCTCGCAACCGTCGACCGGGTCATCAACCGACGCGAGGGCGTGCGCGCCAACACCGTCGCACGCGTGGAAGCCGCGGTTGCCAAGCTCGGCTACCGCGCCGACGTGGCCGCCGCGCGGCTCGCGCGCGGGCAGAGCTTTCGCTTCGCCTTCGTCTTGCCGACGGGCGGAAACAGCTTCATGACGAATCTGACCGAGCAGGTCCAGCGCACAGCGGAATGGCTGGCAGGACAGCGCGGCTTCATCGATGTCCTCCACGTCGACGTATTCGATCCGGATGTGCTGGCCGGAGCGCTGGAAAACCTGTCGCCGGCCTATCAGGGTGTCGCCGTCATCGCGCTCGACCATCCCAGGGTACGTGCCGCGATCGACGAACTCGCTGCGCGCGGGGTCGCCGTGGTGACACTTGTTTCGGACGCGCCCAGCTCGCGCCGCCTCCATTATGTCGGTATCGACAACCCGGCGGCGGGGCGGACCGCGGCCACCCTGATGGGACGTTTCCTCGGCGGCCGCGAGGGCACCGTCGCCGTGATCGCGGGATCGCTGTCGCTGCGCGATCACGCCGAGCGGCAATTCGGATTCCACCAGATTCTGTCCAGCGAGTATCCGAACCTGCTGGCACTGCCACCCATCGAAGGGCGCGACGACAGCGAGCTGACGCGCGAACTCACGGCCGCGCTGCTCGCGCGCCATACGGATTTGCGCGGCATATATTGCTGCGGCGCCGGGAACCGTGGCATTGCCGATGCGCTCGAGGCGTCGGGCCGAACTCGCGAGGTGGTCTGGATCACCCATGAGCTGACCCAGCACACGCGGCGTTTCCTGGTCCGTGGAACGCTCGACGTCATCATCAACCAGGATCCCGGCCATGAGGCGCGGTCCGCGGCGCGAATCCTGCTCGCGCATTGTTCGGGTGAGCCGATCAGCCCCGATCAGGAGCGTATCCGCATCGACATTTTTCTTCGGGACAATTTGCCGTAGTAGACACGAGAGTGGGAGGCTGCGCAGCTCGTGCCATCGCCTGCGGTTCAGGCGGAGTTTCAACCCGCGTGCGCCGCGCGACCCTCCCGCCTCGATTGGCCTACAGCCAGCCGAAGATCGCCAGCACCAGCATGACCTGCGCCAGGAAGCCGACCGTGAAGGCGAGCGTCCGGAACACGGGCAGGCCGAGCGTGTAGACGATCAAATGCGCCACACGCGCCCAGAAATAGACGGCGCAGGCCAGCACCGTCCATTTGGTCGAGTAGTCGATAGCGTTGAGGATCAGGACGAGCGGCGCGAAGATGATGAGGTTCTCGATCGCGTTGTCGTGGGCGAACATTAGCCGTGTCGCCCATTCCGCATGCGGCTTGTCGCCGCGTTGCGGGTTGGCCATGGCGCCTGAGAGCCCGCGCACCTGACAGCGGTTGAGGACGTAAGGAACCCACAAGAGACCGGTCAGGATCACCGTCAGCGTCAGCCAGAACAATTCGCGCGTCATCGATTTCCCCTCAACTGCTACCGTACCCGTCGGGACCGGATGAGGGGTTATATCGAAGTGCGGCGCGCCGCGCTACGCACGGACGCGCACATAACTGCCGGGTGCATCCTCGATTGCGGATAAGGCCTCGCTGCCAGCGCCGCGCGCGGGGACCTCTTCCGGGTCGAGTTCGCCGAGCCATTGCCGCCAGTCCGGCCACCACGAGCCCTTGTGCTCCTGCGCGCCCTTGATCCAGTCAGCTAGCGAGATGTCCTTGATGGTCTCGTTGGTCCAGTACTGGTACTTGCCCGACGCCGGCGGATTGACCACGCCGGCGATGTGGCCGGAGCCGGACAGCACATATTTCACCGGACCGCCGAAGAATTGCGAGCCGTACAGCACGGAATCGGCCGGGGCGATGTGATCCTCGCGGGTGGCGAGATTGTAGACCGGCACCTTGACCTTGGAGAGGTCGAGCAGCGTGTTGTCCAGCACCATGGTGCCGGACGTCAGCCGGTTCTCCAGGTAGCAGTTGCGTAAGTAATAGGAATGATTGGCCGCCGCCATCCGGGTGGCGTCGGAATTCCAGTGCAGCAGGTCGAACGCCGAGGGCTTCTGGCCCTTGAGGTAGTTGTTGACGACATAGGACCAGATCAGATCGTTCGAGCGCAGCATGTTGAAGGCCATCGCCATCTTGCTGCCTTCGAGCACGCCCGTGGCCTGCATGTCACGCTCCAGCGACGAGATCTGATTCTCGTCGACGAACACCAAGAGATCGCCGGCATGGGTGAAATCGACCTGTGCCGCGAGCAGCGTGGCCGAACTGACGCGCTGACGACGCTTGTCGGCGAGCCAGGCCAGCGTGGTGGCGAGCAGGGTGCCGCCGACGCAATAGCCCATGGTGTGGACCTTCATCTCCCCGGTGGCGCGCTCGATCACGTCCATCGCGGTCAGCGGGCCTTCCTTCATGTAGTCGTCCCAGGTCTTGGTCCCGAGCGACTTGTCCGGATTGACCCAGGAGATCACGAACACGGTGACGCCCTGGTCGACGCACCATTTGATGAAGGACTTTTCCGGCCGCAGATCCAGGATGTAGAATTTGTTGATCCAGGGCGGCACGATCAGGAGCGGGGTGCGCAGCACCTTCTCCGTGGTCGGCGTGTACTGGATCAGCTGCATCATCTCGTTCTGGAAGATCACCTTGCCCGGGGTCGTCGCCATGTTGACGCCGACCTCGAGATTGGCCGGATCGGACTGCCGGATCTTCAGCATGCCCTTGCCGGCCTCGATGTCCTCCGCGAGCATCTGCATGCCGCGCGCCAGATTGGTGCCGCTCGACGACAGCGTCTGCCGCAGCACTTCCGGATTGGTCAGCACAAAGTTGGACGGCGACAGCGCATTGGTGATCTGGTTGACATAGAACTCGGCCTTCTTGCGCGTCGGGGCATCGATCCCTTCCGCGTTGTGCACGAGATCCTGCGCCCACTGCGTGGTCAGCAGATAGGCCTGCATGATGAAGTCGAAGAATTGGTTCGATTTCCATTCAGGATCGGCGAACCGCTTGTCGCGCGGCGAGGGCGAGATCGCGGGCGGCGCCTGCTCACCGGCAAAGCGGCGCATCGCCGAGCCCCAGAGGTCGAGATAGCCCTTGCCGAGCCGGGTCTGGAGGTCGGCGGCACGGTCGTTGTCCGACAGCCAATATTCGGCCACAGCCGTAAACGACTTGACCATCTCGGCAAGTTCGGCCGGCGGCCGATCCTGCACCTCGCCGCTCTCGCGCGGCTTGAGATAGGCAGTCAGCGCCTTGCCGCTGCTTTCCATTGCCCGCGCGATGTTCATCGCGAAGGCTTCCGCATCGAACGCTTGGGCTGGTTTGGTCTCGGTTGGAACGTCGCTCATGGCCAAAATACACTACCGTGTCGCGGGCGGTTCGTCACCGCACGAGATCAATAATCCGAGAGTTCACACTGATTTCGATTTCCGCGTGTTGCGTTGCGATATGCATTCTTGCTTCTGACATATTGCGTGCGATACTCAGCCAAGCAAAGTCATCGTCGGCCCAAATTGTTTCAGGTGACAAGCGTCCGAGCGGCGGCAAAATGATCCCAGAAAGGGATCTTCCGAAAGGGTAGTTGGTGGATCGGAGCAGGAAGGCAATCGCCTTGATCTGTGCTGCTGGCGTGCTCGCAATGAGCGCGCCGGTCCTGTCCGGCTGCTCCAGCCAGATTGCCGACATGCGCTCGCTCGAGGACGCAGAGGTCCATCCCAAGGATCCCGGTGCCTATCTGCCGGTCAACGATCTACCACGGGACCGTGACGTGGCGACGATGTCCCCCGAGGAGCGCGCCAAAATCGAGAAGGAACTGACGGCCGCGCGCGACCGCCAAGCCTCGGCATCGGCCTCGTCGACCGCCAAGAACGCCGCCGCAAAGTAACGGAGTTCAATCGGGCCGGGTCCGCCGTATTCTCTGGCGCGGCGCGGCGTCCGTGATAAAAGACCAGAATCAACCGCAAAAGTGAGGGTGAGGCGGGACCTCCGGTCCGTGCATCCGTGCTCAACCGATGACGTGGCACGGGTTCCGGTCGGATCTGCCGCAGCGCAAACGGCCCGATATGGCCAGCTTGCCCGCCCGCTTGCCGGAGCCAGGACCCATGGAAGAATTCTACCGCATCCGCCGTTTGCCGCCTTACGTGTTCGAGCAGGTCAACCGGGCCAAGGCGGCCGCGCGGAACGCCGGAGCCGATATCATCGATCTCGGCATGGGCAACCCGGACCTGCCGGCACCGCCGCATGTGCTGGAGAAGATGAAGGAGGTGCTGGGCAAGCCGCGCACCGACCGCTATTCGGCCTCCCGCGGCATCCAGGGCCTGCGCAAGGCCCAGGCGGCCTATTACGAGCGCCGCTTCGGCGTGAAGCTCAATCCCGACACCCAGGTGGTCGCGACCCTGGGTTCCAAGGAGGGCTTTGCCAATATGGCCCAGGCCATCACGGCGCCCGGTGATGTGATTCTTTGTCCCAACCCTAGCTATCCGATCCATGCCTTCGGCTTCCTCATGGCTGGCGGCGTGATCCGCTCGGTGCCGGCTGAGCCAACGCCGCAATTCTTCGAGGCGGCCGAGCGGGCGATCATTCATTCGATCCCGAAGCCTCTGGCGCTGATCGTCTGCTATCCGTCGAATCCGGCGGCTTATGTCGCGGATCTGGATTTCTATCGCGACCTCGTCGCCTTCGCGAAGAAGCACGAGATCTTCATCCTGTCGGACCTCGCTTATGCCGAGGTCTATTTCGACGACAAGAATCCGCCGCCGTCGGTGCTGCAAGTGCCGGGTGCGATGGACGTCGCCGTCGAGTTCACCTCGATGTCGAAGACCTATTCGATGGCCGGTTGGCGCATGGGCTTTGCGGTCGGCAACGAGCGCCTGATCGCGGCGCTGGCGCGGGTGAAGTCCTATCTCGACTACGGCGCGTTCACGCCGGTTCAGGTGGCGGCGACCGCAGCCCTCAACGGTCCCGACGACTGCATTCGCGAGATGCGCGAGACCTATCGCAAGCGCCGCGACATCCTGGTCGAGTCGTTCGGCCGCGCCGGCTGGGAGATCCCGGCACCGCAGGCGTCGATGTTTGCCTGGGCGCCGTTGCCGGAAGCTTTCAAGACCCTCGGCAGCATGCAGTTCGCAACCTTGATGGTGGAGAAATCCGGTGTCGCGGTCTCGCCCGGCGTCGGCTTCGGCGAGCATGGCGAAGGCTATGTCCGCATCGCGATGGTGGAAAACGAGCAGCGAATCCGGCAAGCCGCGCGCGGCGTGCGCCGTTTCCTTGAAAGCGGCATCGAAACGTTGCACAACGTCGTTCCCATCGCCACCAGGCGGTAAATTTCCGGCAGGTTTCTCATCGTCATGGTCGCACCCCTGAGAGTGGGTATCGCGGGCCTCGGCACCGTGGGTGCTGAGGTCGTCCGTCTCATCGAGCGCCAAGAGCGCGTGTTGTCCGAGCGTACCGGACGCGGCATTCGCGTGGTCGCAGTCACCGCGCGCTCGAAGGCCAAGAAGCGTGGCCTCGACCTCAGTGGCATCACCTGGGCCAGGGATCCGCAGGCGCTCGCGGCTGACCCCGAGATCGATTGCCTTGTCGAGCTGATGGGCGGCGCCGGCGATCCGGCGCTGTCGACGATCGACACCGCGCTGAAATCCGGCAAGTCGGTGGTCACCGCCAACAAGGCTTTGATTGCCAAACACGGCATCAAGCTTGCGAAGGCCGCCGAGAAGCATGGCGGCGCGTTGAATTTCGAGGCTGCGGTCGGCGCCGCGATCCCGATCGTCAAGACCCTGCGCGAGGGACTGGCCGGCACCAGCATCGATCGCGTTTATGGCATTCTCAATGGCACCTGCAACTACATCCTGACCCGGATGGAGCAGGAGGGGCTGTCGTTCGCGGAGTGCCTGAAGGACGCCCAGCGTCTCGGCTATGCCGAGGCCGACCCGTCGTTCGACGTCGATGGCCACGACACCGCGCAAAAGCTCGCGATCCTGGCGAGCCTCGCCTTCGGCACGGCCGTGGCGCAGAACGCTGTCTATGTCGAGGGCATCTCCTCGATCGCGCCGGAGGATTTGCGGGCGGCGGACGATCTCGGCTACCGGGTCAAGCTGCTCGGCGTGGCGACGCGGACGCCCAAGGGCATCGAGCAGCGCGTGCATCCCACGATGGTGCCGAAATCCTCCTCGATCGCGCAGGTCATGGGCGTCACCAATGCCGTGACCATCGATGGCGAGGGCATTCCGCCGATCACGCTGGTCGGCCCGGGGGCAGGCGGCGCGGCCACCGCATCCGCCGTGGTGGCTGATATCGCTGATGTTGCCCGCGGGGTGCGCGCAGCGCCGTTCGGACGGCCGGTCGAGACCTTGCGGCCGACCGAGAAGGCACCGATGGAACGGCATGAGGGCGGCTATTACATCCGCCTGATGGCCCGTGACCATGCCGGCACGGCAGCCACGATCGCGACCCGGCTGGCCGAGCAGAAGATCTCGCTCGAATCGATCGTGCAGCGCCATCCCAATGGCGGCGAGGTTGCCAAGTCGGGCGGGAAGGGGGCGCCGGTGCCGGTGATCCTGATCACCTACGCCACCCACGAGGACGCCATGTACAAGGCGCTGCAGGCGGTGCAGCGGGACAAGGTGATCAGCGGCAAGCCGCAGGTGATACGAATCGAGAAGAATTAGCGCCGAGGGTAGGGCCGGATGTGCCCACAAGACGCATCGTTTCTGCTCAAACAAACGCATGGCGTTTGCGAAGATTACATGCTCAAAACGGGGCTCATGGGGGCGCGCGGCGTGATGCGCCGGGCGCCTGGGGCCGCGCGTCGCCTGACGCCAGGCGATCGGTGAACGGTTAGGCTTTACGGGCGTTGGATGCCCGTCATGATGTTTTTGAGGAGTTGACCGATGTCCACGCATATTTCAGTCCCGCCGCAATTGATGCTCGAGCGCATCCTGACGCTCGAACTGGTGCGCGTGACCGAACGTGCGGCGGTGTCTGCCGCGCGCCTGCGCGGCCACGGCCAGGAGAAGGCCGCCGACCAGGCCGCCGTGGATGCGATGCGGCGCGAGCTGAACAAGCTGCCGATCGATGGCACGGTCGTGATCGGCGAGGGTGAGCGCGACGAGGCGCCGATGCTCTTTATCGGCGAGAACGTCGGCATGAAGGCCGGCCCGAAGGTCGATATCGCGGTCGACCCGCTGGAAGGTACCACGCTGTGCGCCAAGAACATGCCGGGCTCGATCGCGACCATGGCGATGGCCGATGGCGGCACGCTGCTGCACGCGCCCGACGTCTACATGCAGAAGATCGCGGTCGGTCCCGGCTATGCCAAGGGCGTGGTCGATATCGATGCCACCCCCGCCGATAACGTCCGCCGCCTCGCCAAGGCCAAGGGCGTCGATGCTTCCGCCATCACGGTGCTGGTGCTGGACCGTCCGCGCCATGCCGACATCATCCAGGGCGTGCGCTCGACCGGCGCGGCCGTCCAGCTCATTACCGACGGTGACGTCGCTGGCGTCATCCAGTGCGCCAATCCCGAGGATACCGGTATCGACATGTACATCGGCACCGGCGGCGCGCCGGAGGGCGTGCTGGCTGCGGTGGCGCTGCGCTGCATCGGCGGCCAGATGCAATGCCGTCTGATCCTCGACACCGAGGAGAAGCGGGCACGCGCGGCCAAGATGGGCGTCGGCGATCCCAAGATGATCTACGGCATCGAGGACATGGCCCGTGGCGACTGCCTGTTCGCTGCCACCGGTGTCACGACGGGGTCGCTGCTCTCCGGCGTCAAGTTCCGCAAGGACGGCGTGATCGAGACCGAGACGGTCGTGATGCGCTCGGTCACCGGCACGGTGCGCTACATCCGCGCCGAGCACCGGGAACTGGCAAAATTCCACCTCGACTGAGGTGGCGGGCCCTGATCTGCCACGCGTAGCGGAGTAGCGGTGATGTCCGATCTCACCGAAGTGAAGGCGCTGGTGTTCGACGTGTTCGGCACCGTGGTCGACTGGCGCACCAGCCTGATCAACGACTTCACCGCATGGTCCCAGCGCCGCGGCGTGAAGGGTGACTGGACCGCGCTGGTCGACGGCTGGCGCGGCCTCTATATGGGCTCGATGGACGAGGTGCGCAGGCATCCCGAGCGTGGCTATGTCATCCTCGACGTCCTGCATCGCCGCTCGCTGGAGACGCTGGTGGCGCAGCTCGGCATTGCCGGGCTCACCGAGGCTGACCTCGATTACCTGACCCGCGGCTGGCATCGCTTGCATCCGTGGCGCGACAGCGTCGCAGGCCTGACGCGGCTGAAGAGCAAGTACATCATCTCGCCGCTCTCCAACGGCAATGTCGCGCTGCTCACCAACATGGCGAAGTTCGCGGGCCTGCCCTGGGACCTCGTGATGTCCGCCGAGCTGTTCGCGCATTACAAGCCCGACCCCGAAACCTATCTCGGCGCCGCGCGCCTGCTTGGCCTTGCGCCCGGCGAAGTGATGATGGTGGCCGCGCATAACAACGATCTCGAGGCCGCACAGAAGAATGGGCTGAAGACGGCCTTTGTGGCGCGGCCGACCGAATATGGCCCGCTGCAGAAGCGCGACTTCGAAGCCACCGGCGCCTGGGACATCGTGGCCACGGATTTCGCCGGCATCGCAGACCGGCTCGGCTGTTAAAGCGTTTCCTCTTCGTCATCCTCCGGAAACGATCACCCCATACCAGCCGAGGCCCTGATAGGTTTCGTAGCCCGGCGTGGCGTGGAACGCGATCATCCGCTTCGATGCGTCTTGATAGAAGCCGCTCGGCTTGCCCTCAAGCTTGAGCGGCAGCCGCTCGCTCAAAATGCCCTGGCCGTCCGAAGCGGCGATGACGCGGAATTGCGAATCGACCAGCAGCACGCGGGCCTTGTCGGCGGCGCCGACGCGCACGCCCTGGACGATGGCGCGCGCCTGCGCCTCCCAGTCGAAATGGATCGCGAGCACGCCGAGCGGCCGGCCGTTGGCTCTGCCGTTCTCGCGCACCGAGGCGCAGTAGGTCGCAACCTGGGCATTGCCGAGCAGCGGCTGGCATTCGACGTCGCCGGCGACGTAATCGTCGCCTGAGCGCAGGCCCCGCGCCTCGCGAAACCATTTGGTGTCCGCGACACTCTGGCCGACCACGTGGAAGCGATCGGCGCGGCCATTGGCGATGACCTTGCCGTCGAGATCGCACAGCCACAGATCGAGATAGACCGTGTAGGCGGACAGGATCACGCCGAGGCGCTCGGACACATGGCCGACACTGGCCGCACCCGGCTTGGCGGCGCAGTCGACCACGGCGGAATCGGTCGCCCACCAGCGCACGTCGCAGGTGCGTTCATAAAGATTGCGATCGATCAGCTCGACGGCGTTGAGCGACAAATCGACCATGCGTTCGCCGCGAGCGCGATCCGTCATCTGCCCAATCGAGATCTTCAGATTGCCGGTGCGCGAGGTGAGGTGGGCTTCCAGCTCGCGCGCGATGGTCTCGACCTGCTGGCCGACCGCGCGCACCTCCTGCGCCACCACCGCAAAGCCGGCGCCCTGCGCGCCGACCCGCGAGCTTTCGATCAGCGCGTTCAGCGCCAGCATCTTCATCTGATTGGTGATCTGCTGGATCGATTTGGTCTTCTCGCAGGCGATCTGGTTGACCTCGCCGGTCAGCCGCGCGATCAGCGCGGAGACGTCGGTCTCGTCCTCGCAGGCCTGCGGTTGCGACGGCACGATCGAGGGCGATTTTTTCAGAGCAGGCGCAGTTACCATTGGTGGCGAACTCCACAAAGCTTGTGCGCGTCCCGCCCGGCATCTGAGAGCGCGATGAATCGAATTTGAGTAATAATTGGCGACATTTTTCGCGAATGCGCCTAACGCTGGTTTAATTTTGCTGCCTTGAATGTAGCCAACGCCGCTCTAAATTTGTGCAAAATCAGTGATTTGCGCCAGTTTTGGCGCAGAACTGGCGCTCTCCAGCGTTTCGCCCCGGCCTGCATGATGTAGCCTGGGGCTGCCGCGCGATTCCTCCCGATCGGGTTTTCATGACGCCTCCCGCCACCGTCCTTCCTGTCGAAACACCGCAGGCCTTTCTCGGCGTGCGGTTGTCGCTTACGGGCAAGCTGTGGCGTGACCGGCTCGGCGCGAGGGCCGCAGCGCAGGCGCTGGCGATGGTGCAGCGCTATCAGTTGCCGGAGATGCTGGCGCGCGTGCTGGCCGGCCGCGACGTCGATCTCGACGAGGTGCAGGATTTTCTCGATCCGACGATCCGCAAGCTGATGCCGGATCCGTTTTCGGTGACGCAGATGGAGGCGGCCGCCAAGCGCATCGCGGACGCTGCCGCGCGGCGTGAAAAGGTGGCGATCTTCGGCGACTATGACGTCGACGGCGCGACCTCGTCGGCGCTGCTGGCCTGGCATCTGCGCCATTGCGGGCTCGATCCGCTGATCCACATCCCGGACCGCATCTTCGAAGGCTACGGTCCGAACATCGAGGCGATACGTGCGCTCGCCGCCAACGGCGCAACCTTGCTGGTGACGGTCGATTGCGGGACCACCAGCCTGGAGCCGCTGGCGGAGGCACGCCGGCTCGGCATGTCGGTGGTCGTGATCGATCACCACCAATGCGGCGC
Source organism: Bradyrhizobium sp. (assembly GCF_049798375.1). Taxonomy (GTDB): domain Bacteria; phylum Pseudomonadota; class Alphaproteobacteria; order Rhizobiales; family Xanthobacteraceae; genus Bradyrhizobium. The sequence continues at coordinate 6,217 of NZ_JBARGP010000374.1, read as the reverse complement.
CGACCTTCCCGAGGTCGACGCGCTGGTCAATCCGAACCGCCCCGACGATCTTTCCGGGCTCGGCTATCTCGCCGCCGTCGGGTTGACCTTGGTGACATTGGTCGCGGTCAATCGTGAGCTGCGCGGGCGCGGCTTCTGGACGGCTGAGATGCCGGAACCCGATCTGCTCGGCATGCTGCATCACGTCGCGCTCGGCACCGTTGCCGACGTCGCACCGCTGATCGCGCTCAATCGCGCCTTCGTCGCCAAGGGGCTGATTGCGATGCGCCGGCGCGATCATGTCGGCCACACCGCGTTGATGGATGTGGCGCGGCTGAATGGGCCGCCCGAAGCCTGGCATCTCGGCTTCATGCTGGGGCCGCGCATCAATGCCGGCGGCCGCATCGGCCGTGCCGATCTCGGCGTGCGGCTGCTGCTCGAAGGCGACATCTCGGAAGCCGCCCGCATCGCCGCGGAGCTCGACCGGCTCAACACCGAGCGGCGGGTGATCGAGCAGGCGGCAGAGGCTCAGGCCGAGGCCGAGGCGCTGGCCTCGCTGGGGCTCGAGGACAAAGGTGCCGTCATCGTCACCGCGTCCGAGGGGTGGCATCCCGGTGTCGTCGGTCTCGTCGCCTCGCGGCTGAAGGAGAAGTTTTCCCGGCCGGCCTTTGCGGTCGCGCTGGAGCCCGGCGGCATCGGCACCGGCTCGGGCCGCTCGATCCTCGGCGTCGATCTCGGCCACGCCGTGCGGCGGGCGGTGGAGCGCGGCATTTTGATGAAGGGCGGCGGGCACGCGATGGCGGCCGGCGTCACCTTGCGCAAGGACAGGCTGGCGGAATTCCGCGCCTTTCTCGAAAGCGAACTCGCACCCGACGTCGCCAAGGCGCGGCACGTCAACGAGGTCTATATCGACGGCGCGATCAGCGCCCGTGCGGCGACTCCGGAGTTGGTGCATACGCTCAATCGCGCCGGCCCGTTCGGCAGCGGCAATCCGGAGCCGGTCGTGGCGCTGCCGTCGCATCAGCTGGTGTTCGCCGACGAGGTCGGACAGGCGCATCTGCGACTGCGCTTCAAGGCCGGCGATGGTGCCACCGTCAACGGCATCGCCTTCCGCAGCGTCGGCCAAAAGCTCGGCAATGCGCTGACGCAGCATCGTGGCCAAGTGCTGCATGTCGCCGGCTCGCTCGCGGTCGACCGCTACCAGGGCGTGGAGCGGGTGCAGCTCCGCGTGCTCGATGTCGCCGTGCCGGACCATGGGCCGACATTTATCAGATGATGCATCGTGGCGGCTTGGCCCGGTCGTCAAACAACTCTCCGTCGTCGGCGCCCGGCTCGACCGGGCGACACAGTATTCCAGAGACGGCAGTGCTAAGCAGAGAAGCCGCGGCGTACTGGATCGTCCGCCTTCGCGGACGATGACACTGAAGAATATCGCACCGCCCTGGACTAACTACTCAGGACACGCGTCCACCGTCTCGCGGCACGATGTGCTCGAGTGCTGCATCGTAATGACCCTCCCAAAACAAGAGGGCGCAGGGAATGCCGGGTGAGGGCCTCACCCATGGCCCGCGTGCGAAAAAAAGTGCACGCGGCGGTTACCACAGGTTCAGCCGGATCATCCGGCATTCCCCGCGCGATGGGTTACGGCTTATACGCGCTCTCCTTGGGGACCGGCTTTCTTGCCCCCATCGATCATTGAACTCATCTGGTACAACGACCTTGGCTCCAGCACCGGGAAGCCAGGACCACATGACTTCGCCGTCCGCGCGAGCATGCGCTCGTCTCATCGCAACTCGTCGCGTCCACCGCAACCCGCCTCGCGTTCGTGACGACGCGTACGCCCCTCTGGTGAGGCGAGATGGATCTGTATAACCTAAATTCTGAAAAAGCGAAAGTAAAATATTTCGGTCTCAAGGGCGCAGGCTGGCCATCAGCCTGAACCGGCACGCAAAATTAGGTTTTTTGCGCGCACATTATTTTGATGTCCGAACGGCTTGCGATCGACTCGGCGGCACCTTGAATTTACAATTGATTCGCCCGTCGGCAGTTACTGGCCTTTCCAACTGATGAGTTTGTGACCGCTTCCTTGCCGATCATTTGAGAACCAGACCAATGCGCACGGCCACTGCTCTGATCTATTGGGTCATCGTCGCGCTGTGGCTCGGCGTGCTGATAACGGTCGTACGGGCCTACATCCGAAACTCCAAAACCTTTGGCGTCACCCGGCTGCTGCTGATTGTGGTCAGTATCGATACCCTGCGCAACATCATCGAAAATCTGTATTTCGGATTCTATTTCGGCAGCCAATATGGCGTCTTTTCGAGTTCGGTCGCGGATGTGCTGGGCTCACCCTATCTGCTGATCGTGCCAAAGCTCCTCAACGTGGTGGCGGCTTGCGTGGTCCTGGCGCTGCTGCTGTTTCGCTGGCTGCCGCTGGCATCGGCAGAACGGCTGCAGGCCGAGGAGACTCTTCAAGACACGGCAAAGCAGTTGCTCCAGGAAGCGGAAGAGCGTCGCCGTGTGATCGAAACTGCGCTCGACGCCTTTGTGCAGCTCGACCGCCACGGCGAGATCCTGCAATGGAATTCCCGGGCCGAGACAATGTTCGGGTTATCGCGGAGCGCGGCTATCGGTGCGCATCTCGAGGACGTCATCGGGCTAGAGGCCGGATGCAAGGAGCATCTCGCCAGCATCATTCATGGCGAGGATGTCGGCGGCCTTCGGACCCAGGCGAAAGTCATTGGGCACACCGGCGAGGAACTTGAGATCGAGTTCAGCGTCAGCTCCTCCGAGCGTCAGGGCGATCACGTCTTCAACATCTTTGCCCGTGACCTCACCGAAAAGGTCGCCGCCGAAAACCAGCTCAGACAATCGCAGAAGATGCAGGCAGTCGGGCAATTGACCGGCGGCATCGCGCACGATTTCAACAATCTGCTGACCGTGATCATCGGAGCCACCGACACGCTCGCTGCCGAGCTCGCCGATCGGCCGCATCTGGTCGGACTTGCAGGGATGATCGACGAGGCGGCCAATCGGGGTGCGGACCTCACGCGTCGGTTGCTGGCGTTCGCCAGACGGCAACCGCTTCAGCCCAGCAATCTCGACGTCAACGCGCTGGTCATGGACGCGGAAAGGATGCTCAGGCCCACGCTTGGTGCGCGGATCGAGATCAAGACGCTGCTGTCGGAAAATGCGTGGCGTGCCTTCGTCGACAGCGCGCAGCTCACCTCCGCGATTCTGAATCTGGCATTGAATGCCCGCGATGCGATGCCGGCCGGTGGTGTGCTCACCTTTGAAACCCGCAACGTCACCCTGGACGACGACTACGCTGGGCAGCAGGACGACGTCGATGCCGGCGACTATGTCGAGCTTTCGGTCAGCGACAATGGTTCCGGCATCCGGGCTGACATCATCGACAGCATCTTTGAGCCGTTCTTCACGACAAAGCGTGCCGGCGAAGGCACGGGGCTTGGCCTCAGCATGGTCTACGGCTTCGTCAAACAGTCGCGCGGCCACATCAGGGTCTACAGCGAGGAGGGGGTCGGCACCACGTTCAAGCTGTATCTGCCGCGCACCCTGGGGGTGATCGACCAGAAATCGAGCGAACCGGAGCCTGCGAACGGCAGGGATGAACTGGTCCTCGTCGTCGAGGACGACACGCTGGTGCGGAACTATGTGGTCGGTCAGGTCAAGGGTCTCGGCTACCGTACCATCGTGGCCGCGAGCGCCGAGGAGGCGCTGACGGAGCTGGAGTCGAACGAAGTCGATCTGCTCTTCACCGACGTGATCATGCCCGGAATCATGAACGGTCCTGATCTCGTCCGACGGGCCAGGCAGAGAAGGCCCGACATCCGGGTTCTCTACACATCCGGCTACGCGGAAAGCGCCATCGTTCACAACGGGCAGCTGGATGCCGGCGTGTTGCTGTTGCCAAAACCCTACAGCCGGGTCGACCTCGCCAAAATGCTGCGCGCCGCGCTGAATGCCGTCGTGTAACCCTGTCGCTGACGGGACCATTTGTGCAATTATCTCGCGCCGCCGGGAACGCGAGTGCGCGCTACAGCCGCAACCAAAGCCGGTTTGCCCTGATCGCCAAGAGCAGCTACTGATCGGACTAGCCGATCAAGAGCCGACAAAGAAAACCACAGGCAGGGAGTGCAGATGACAGGGCAGGTCGAAGGCAAGGTCGCGCTGGTGACGGGCGGCGCATCCGGAATTGGCGCTGCGGTCGCCGAGTTGCTGGCGCGTGAGGGCGCATCGGTTGTCGTCACCGATATCGACGAACTCAGGGGACCGGAGGTTGTCGCGCGCATCAACAAGAATGGTGGGCAGGCGACGTTCCTGCAGCAGGATGTGACCAGCGAGCCGCGCTGGGCCGAGATCGTTGCCGAGGTCGGGAGACAGCATGGCCGGCTCGACATCCTGGTCTCCAATGCCGGCATCGGCATCGCCGTGCCCTCGATCACCGAGATGTCGCTGGCGGATTGGCGGCGCCAGACCGCGATCAATCTCGACGGTGTGTTCCTGTCGGTCAAGCATAGCCTGCCCTTGATGCGAACGGCCGGCGGCGGCTCCATCGTCATGATGTCGTCGCTGGCGGGATTGCGCGGCGCGGCCGGCCTGTCGGGCTATTGCGCCACCAAAGGCGGCGTGCGGCTGTTCGCCAAAGCGATCGCAATGGAATGCGCCTCGTTCGGCGACGGCATCCGCGTCAACTCGGTGCATCCGGGAATCATCGATACGCCGATCTGGGGCAAGATCCCGACCGAGGCACACGGGCAGGGGCAGAACGCGCCGATCGATCCGGAGGAGCGCGCAAAGATGGCGACGCCGCTCGGCCGGGCCGGGCAGGCCGACGAGATCGCAGCCGGCGTGCTCTATCTCGCCTCCGACGCCTCGCGCTACGTCACGGGGACCGAGCTCGTGATCGATGGCGGGATGTTTGCTGGAGGCGTGGCGCGAAAGGGGTAGGCTCCTTTTAAGTTGATAGCACCATTTCACGCGCGCGCCCGCCGCCGCATGCTCCAATGCCGCGCGCGATCGAGATAGAGATAGACCACCGGCGTGGTGTAGAGCGTGAGGATCTGGCTCAGGATCAGGCCGCCGAAGATGGCGATGCCGAGCGGCTGGCGGAACTCGCTGCCTTCGCCCAAGCCGACCATCAGTGGCACCGCGCCGAACAGCGCGGCCATGGTGGTCATCATGATCGGCCGGAAGCGCATCACGCAGGCTTCGAAGATCGCATCAGCCGAGGACAACCCACGCTGCCGTTCCGCGTCGAGCGCGAAGTCGATCATCATGATCGCGTTCTTCTTCACGATGCCGATCAGGAGGACCACCCCGATCATCGCGATGAGGTCGAACTGAGTGTGGGACAGCATCAGCGCCGCGACCGCGCCGACTCCGGCGGAGGGCAGGGTGGACAGGATGGTGAGCGGATGGATGTAGCTCTCATAGAGCATGCCGAGCGAGATGTAGATGGTGGCGAACGCTGCGATGATGAGGAACGGCTCGCTCTCCAGCGATTGCCGGAAGATCTTGGCGACGCCCGCGAACTCGCCGCGAATGCTTGCCGGCATGCCGATCCGGCTCATCGTCGCCTCGATCGCGGCCGTCGCCGCGCTCAACGAGCCGCCGGTCGGCAGGTTGAACGAGACGGTGCCGGAGACCAGCAGATCCTGGTGATTGACCTGCAGCGGCGTCTCGCTCCGGCCGAACCGGGCGACGCTGGAGAGCGGGATCATGGTCTCGCTGCCGGTGCTGACGGCCGTGCCCGTCGACGATGCGCCCTTGCCAGTGGCGCCGATCGAATTGGTCGCCTGGTTACGCACCGCATTGGTTGCGATCGCGCTGATCGAAGCCTTTTGGTTCGCTAGTGCCACGGTGCCGGCCACCGCGTTGGTAGTCTGCGAACCCGTGGCGGAACCGCCGGAGGTGCTGACATAGACGTCCTTCAAGGTCTCCGGATTCTGCCAATAAGGCGGCGCGACCTCCATGATCACGTGATACTGGTTGCGCGCGACATAAATGGTCGAGACCTGGCGCTGGCCGAAGGCGTCGTACAGCGTGTTGTCGATCTGGCTGACGGTGATGCCGAGGCGCGATGCGGCATCGCGATCGATCACCACATCGGAGCGCAGCGCCCGGTTCTGCTGGTCGCTGTTGACATCGGCCAGCGCCGGGTCGTGTTGAAGCGCGGCGACAAGTTTCGGAATCCATTCGTTGAGCTCGGCCGGCG
>NZ_JBARGP010000373.1:0-9888 GCF_049798375.1 Bradyrhizobium sp. | reverse complement strand
AGCGGACGATATTTGTGGGCTGATGACGTCGTCATTCGAACTTCTCGATCCGCTCACCGAGCAGCCCGCGCGGGCGTACCAGCAGCACCGCGAACATCAGGATGTAGATCGAGGCCTCGCCGGCCGCGGGCACGAAATGGATGGTGATGCCGCGGACCACCCCGACGAGAAGTGCGGCCAGCACGACGCCCCAGAAGCTGCCGAGCCCGCCGATTACCACCACGACGAAGGCGACCGTGATGATTTCGGCGCCCATCGCCGGATGCACGATGGTAATCGGGGCGAAGAAGGCGCCGCCGAGCGCGGCCATGCCGACGCCGAGCATCACGATCGCGGTCATGTAGGGCTGCAGGCGAATGCCGAGCGCGGCCACCATGTCGGGCCGCTGGATGCCGGCGCGTACCACGCGGCCGAACGAGGTCTTCTGCAGCAGCAGCCAGACGGCGAGCAGCACGACGGCGACGACGGCGAGGATCAGCAGGCGATAGCGCGAGAACAGGAAGTCGCCAACGATGATGGAGCCGCGAAACGACTGCGGAATTTCGGCCGAGAGCGGTGCCGGGCCCCAGATGATGCGGATCGCCTGCTCGGTGATCATGGCCAGCCCAAAGGTGACGAGCAGGCTCAGGATCGGATCGGCGGTGTAGAAGCGGCGCAGGATGAAGCGCTCGAACAGAATGCCAAGCAGGGCGACCACGACCGGGGAAATTACCACCGCCGCGCCGAAGCCGAGCGATTGCGTGAGCGTGACGGCGATGTAGGCGCCGAGCGCATAGAACGCACCATGGGCCAGATTGACGACGCCGCCGACGCTGAAGATCAGCGACAGCCCGAGCGCGATCAGCAGATAATAGCCGCCGAGCACAAGGCCGTTCACCACCTGCTCAGCCAAGAATTCGAACTGCATCTGCGAACCCCGGAAAACTCTTTCTGTCGGCGGCCGGGTGAACGCTCACATCGAGCAGGGATTCTGCTCCTTAGTCAGCGCGATGGACTCAAGCGATTCATTCGGCTCCGGGATGGCGGCGCCAAGCGAAAGCATGTCGTAGGGATCCTTGATCTGATCCTTGGGCTTGACGGTGAAGGGATAGGCTTCCTGCATCAGCTGGTGATCCCAGTTGCGGAAGTAGCCTTTGCGACCCTTGAGGATATCGAACTGCGTCTGCTGCTCGAAATACGGGATCAGCTTGTCGGTCTCGGTCGACTTGGTCTCGGCCATCGCCTGCGCCATCATCTTCAGCGAGATGTATTCGATCCAGGCATGGTTCTCCGGCACCTTGCCGTATTTCTTGGTGAAGGCGGCAACGAAGGCCTTCGATCCCGGGACGTCGAGCGTGTGATACCAGACCGTCGGCCAGGTCCCGCTGAGATTACCCGCGCCGGCGGCCCACGCATCGGCGGTGTTCAAATTGAAGCCGACGATCGGGTAGGGCAGGCCGAACTCGGCATATTGCTTGATCAGGTTGGTGACCTGGTTGCCGGCGAGATTGGAGCAGACGACGTCCGGCTTCGCTTGCCGGATCTTCAAAAGATACGGGCTGAAATCGGTGACGTCGGTCGCCACCAGTTCGTCGCCCGCCACCTTGCCGCCATTGGCATCGAAGAAGGCGCGCGCCGCGCGCGCCAGATCGTGACCGAAGATGTAGTCCGCGGTCAGCGTGTAGAACTTCTTGTCCTTCATCATGTTGTCGCGGACCAGCGCCTTGCCGACCGCGTTCACCATCACGGTGGAGGGAATGTCGACATGGAAGGTATAGCGGTTGCAGTTCTTGCCGCGCAGTGCGTCCGACCGTGCGCCGATCTGCATGTAGAGGCGCTTGTTGCGCGCGGCGACCTGCATGATGGTCAGTGCCGAGGCCGAATTGATCTCGCCCATCAGCACAGTCACGCCATCCTGATCGAGCATCCGCTGCGCCTTGGTGGCGGCGGTCGCTGGATTGACACTGTCTTCCGATAACACATCGAGCTGGCGGCCCATGACGCCGCCGCTCGCATTGATCTCCTCTTGCGCCAGCTTGATGCCAAGCTGCGCGTAGGTGCCGAGCGTGCCAAGAAAACCGGTAAGCGGGGTCAGGTGCCCGATCTTGATCTTGTCCGCGTTCTTGTCCCCTTGGGCGCGGCCGATCGACGGGAAACCGAGGGTGGAGGCGCCGGCGAGGGCGGCGCTTGCTTGCAACAAGGTGCGTCGGCTGTAGCGCGTCATGGCTTGATCCTCCCGGGCCCCTGTCGGGGCTTTATGTCCGTCTCTCTGTCGCTTCTGCATGTTCATGCCAGAATGTGAGAGGCTATCTTTGATTGCCGGAGACTATCTCCGGTCGGAACGGGCGCTGTCAACGCCAAATCGGCAGCACGGCACTCAGGTTGAACGCCCCACACTCTTGGTGCCGAAATCGGTTGATAGCCGGTTGGCAGCCAGCCGCACCGCTTTGGCGTACGCCTGCAGCGCCTGGTTCGACATCCGCCAGATCGGCCCGGAAATGCCGAGCGCGCCGATCACCTGGCCGGTGAAGTCCATCACCGGCACCGCGATGCAGCGCACCTCCGCATTGAACTCGCCATCGTCGAAGGCAATGCCCGTGGTCCTGATCTCCTCGATCTCGCGCAGCAGCACCTTCACATCGGTGATCGATTTGTCGGTCGACGGCGTCAGCTCGACGCGGCCGAGGAACCGCTGCAACTGGTCGGGCCGCAGCGAGGCCAGGATGATCTTGCCGAGCGCGGTGCAATGCGCAGGACGCACCACGCCGACGCGGTCGGTGAGCTGGAAGGCGCCGGCGCCACCGGTGCGTGCGATCACCACGATGGCATCGCCCATCCGGACAGCGAAATGGCTGCTCTCGCCGGTCTCCCGCGACAGATCTTCCAGCAACGGCGTTGCCACATTGACCATCTCGATCTCGTCGAGCGCGCTCGCCGCCAGCGCGAACAGCGGCCGGCCGATCCGGTAGCGCTTGCTCTCCTTCTCCTGGCGCAGATAGCCGAGCGACACCAAAGTGCGGGCCAGATGGAAAGTGGTGGAATTGTGCAAGCCGACGCGCTTGCTGAGATCGGCGAGGCCGACGCCCTCGCGATGCCGCGCGACCTCTTCCAGGATCGTGAAGGCGCGGCCGAGCGACTGCACGCCGCCGCGCTGGCGCTCCTCGGCCTCGTCGTCGATGTCGTCCCGCGCCGGCCTCACCAGCTTGGCGATGTCAGCCTTGCGCAGCCGTTCGGGCTTTTCGGTGGCCTTTGGCCTCGTGCGCGGTTTCACGTTTTCATGTTTTCCCATAATTTCGACCCTACCACATTCTGAATTGACGTACAGCATTATGAGAAATACGGTTCGGGCTGCCCGGGGTGGCCAAGTCCCGGGTGCTGGCCTGCGCAAGAAGGCCGCCGAATAAAAAGGAAGGATCCGATGTCAGGCAATATGCTCAATGGTGCCCAGGTCATTGTCGACTATCTGATCCAGGAGAAGGTACCGCAGGTGTTCGGTCTCTGCGGCCACGGCAACATCCAGTTCATCGACGCGCTCTATGAGCGCTCCGCCGACATCAAGACCATCTCCACCCATCACGAGAGCGTCTCCGGCTTCATGGCTGATGTCTATTACCGCGTCTCGGGCAAGCCGACCGCGACCTTCACGTCGTGCGGTCCGGGCTCGGCCAATTTGCCGATCTCGCTTGGCAATGCGTTTCTCGACTCGGTGCCGTTCCTGGCGGTGACTGGCAATGTGCCAACCTCGCAATTCAATCGCGGTGCGTTCCAGGAATTGTATCGGCACTACCAGGCCGACTTTCCCTCCACCGTACGCTCCTATTGCAAGAAGGTGTTCCAGCCGACCCGCGGCGAGATGGTGCCGCTGGCGGTGCGGCAGGCCTGGAAGACGATGGTGACGGGACGGCCGGGCCCGGTCGTGCTCGACGTGCCCTTCGACGTGTTCATGGAATCAGCAGCAGAAGAGGCGCCGAACGCGCAGGCGTGGAACGCGAATATTTCAAGCCGCTGCGGCGCCGATCCCGAGGGCGTGGTCAAGGCGGTCGACATGTTGTTGTCGGCCGACCGACCTACCATCATCGTCGGTCAAGGCGTGCGCTACGGCGGCGCGGCGGAGGAGTTGCTGAAGCTCGCCGAGCGGCTGCAGATTCCGGTCGCGTCGTCCGCGAGCGGCCTCGGCGCCATCGACACCAATCATCCGCTGGCGCTTGGCCTCGTCGCGCGCGCCGGCCACTACCAGGCTAATCACGCGACGCGCCAGGCCGACGTACTGCTCGCGCTCGGCGTCCGCTTCGACGATCGCACCTCGAGCTCATGGCTTCCCGGTTACTCCTTCACCATCCCGCCGACGCGGCTGATCCATGTCGACATCGATCCGGAGGAGATCGGCCGCAACTATCCGGTCGCGCTCGGGCTGATGGCCGACGTCCGCACCTTCCTGCGCCAGCTCCATGCCGAGCTCGACCGCCGCGGCCATCTCGACGGCAAGCTCGACGCGCGCAAAAAGTGGTTGATGCAGATCGACGGCTATCGCAAGGAGTGGGACAAGTTCGTTGCGCCCGGCTTCTCGGATGACACGACGCCGATCAATCCGCAGCGCGCCGCGCTCGAGATCGACAAGGCGCTGCCCGAGGATGCCATTTTGGTCTCCGACATCGGCGTGCATCACAACTGGCTGCTCGGCTTCTGCAAGCCGAAGCGACCGGACTCGCTGATCGGCTCGATGGGGTTCGGTCCGATGGGCTTTGGCGTCGCCGGCGTGATGGGCGCGAAGTTCGCAGCTCCCGACCGCCCCTGCGTGTCCGTGTGCGGCGATGGCGCCTTCTTCATGCATGCCAATGTGCTGGGCACCGCGGTCGAATATAATCTGCCCGTGGTTTGGGTGGTCTGGAACAACTACGCCTATGCGTCCATTCGTGGCCTGCAGCGCGGCTATCTCGGCGGCCGCGAGCTTGCCACCGATTTCCACGATCCCACCACCGGCCAGCGCTACAATCCGGATTTCGCGGCGATGGCGCGTTCGTGCGGGGTCGAAGGCGTGCGGGTCGATCGCGCCGCGGATATCGGCGAGGCCGTCCGCAAGGGCATCGCCGCCAACAAGCCTTATCTGATCGACGTCGACATCGCCGCCGATGTCAATCCGTCGGGCGCCGGCGTCTGGGAGTTGCCCGGCCTCGGCCAGAGCAAGCCGGGCATTGGCACGCGCTTCCAGCCAACGTAAGGAGAATATCATGCAGCTCGTCGGCAAGAAGGTGATCGTGGTCGGTGGCTCCTCGGGGATCGGCCTTGCCACCGCAGAACTGGCGCACAGCGAAGGCGCCGATGTCATCATCGCCGCGCGCAACGAGCAGCGGCTTGAGGCGGTGGCGTCGAAGCTGAAGCTGAGCGCTGTCACCGCCGACGTCACCAGCGACGAGAGCATCGCCAATCTGTTCAAGCGCTGCGGGCCGGTCGATCACGTCGTGGTCACCGCGGCGCAGCTTCGCAGTGGGCCGGTGAAGACGGTGGCGATGGACGACGTGCGCGCCACCATGGAAGGCAAGTTCTGGGGCGCCTGGCGGGTGGCGCGCGAGGCGCAGATCAATGCGGGCGGCTCGCTGACGCTGGTTACGGGCTACTTGAGCGTTCGGCCGCGGCCGAACTCGGCGATCATCGGCGCCGCCAATGGCGCGCTGGAATCGCTGGCACGCTCGCTTGCGCTCGAATTGGCGCCGGTGCGGGTCAATGCGGTGTCGCCCGGCATCATCGACACGCCGATCCGCGCCGCGATGCCGGAGCAGGCACGCCGCGAGATGCTGGAAAAGACCGCGGCCTCGTTGCCGGTCGGTCGTGTCGGCTTCGGCGAAGATGTCGCGCGGCAGATCCTCGCCTTCATGACCATCGGCTTCATGACCGGCTCGATTGTCTATCTCGATGGCGGCGCGCTGGTGACGTGAGGAGCGAGGCACGCGCGCCCAACAAAACGGTGTCGTCGCCCGGCTTGACCGGGCGAACCAGTACGCCGCGGCGGTCGTGGTTCTCACGATGGCCGGTGTTTACTGGATGCGCGCCTGCGCGGGCATGACGATGAGGGACCAGCGACGATTATGACGCGCGATCTAAAAAGACTGGTGGTGGTCGGCCATGGCGCCGCGGGTCTTGCGGCGGCGCTATCGGCAGCGGAAGCTGCTGGGCGCTCGATCGCGATCACGGTGCTGGAGCGGGCGCGGCGCGAGGATGCCGGCGGCAACACGCGCTGGAGCCCGGCCAACATGCGCATGGACCAGACCGACAGCATCGCGCCGGCGTTCGAGGCCGATATGCTGGAGGCCTGCGGCGGGCAGGGCGATTCGGCCTATTTTCGAGTTCTCGCCGAGCGCGCGCCGGAAGCCGTCGGCTGGCTGCAGCGTCATGGCGTCGCCTTTGCCAGTCCGCCTTATTATCTCAGCGTCGGCCCGCGTCGGATTCAGCCGATTGGTGGCGGAGACGCGATCATTGCAACGCTGCAGGAGGCCGCGGAGGCGGCCGGTGTCACGATTAGTTATGAGACGGTGGCCGAGCGGCTGCTGACCGGACCGGATGGCCGGCTGTGTGGCCTTGAGGTACGGACTACTGATCGCGTCGAGACGATCGACGCCGATGCCGCTGTGCTGGCCTCCGGCGGCTTCCAAGGCAATGCTGCGATGATGGTGCGTCAGTTCGGTGCTGAGGGAGAGACCCTACGCATGATCGCGCCCGGGACAGGTTTTAACCGCGGCGACGGTATCCGTATGGCGGCTGATCTCGGCGCAAAGCTGTCGGGCGATTGGGACGGCATGCATAGCGAGCCGGTCGATCCGCGCAGCGACAAGCCGGCACCGGTCGTGCTGGTCTATCCCTACGGCATCGTGGTCGATCGCGACGGCAAGCGCTTCTGCGACGAGGGCGCCGGCCTCGTGCATGAGACCTGGGAGACGCTGTCCCGGGACATTCACTTCAACCGGTCCGGCAGTGTGGCCTACGCCATCCTCGACAGCCGCCTGTTCGCAATCGACGGCTTCGAGCGCGCCATCCGTTCCGACGTGCCGCCATTTCGCGCCGACACCATCGAAGGTCTTGCGGCTCTGATCGGCATTCCGGCGGAACAACTGAAACGGACCATCGACGAGTTCAACGCTGCCGCGACCGGTGATGTCGCACGGTTCGATGCCACCCGCCGCGACGGCCTCGCGGCTGCGCCAGGTCTCTCGCCACCGAAGTCGAACTGGGCACGGCCGCTGACTCAATCGCCGTTCCTCGCTTATCCGCTGGTCGGTGCGATCGCCTATACCTTCGGCGGCGTCGCCACCGATGCGCGGGCGCGGGTGCTCGGCGAGGCCGGACCGATCGGAGGTCTCTATGCCGCCGGCGAGACCACCGGTCACTTCTATCGCACCGCGCCGAACGCGGTCGCGGTGCTGCGCGCGCTGGTGTTCGGGCGCATCGCCGGGCAGGAGGCCGTCGGTTTCCTCGCGGCGTACGACAACTAACAGAAACATGGAGGGCCGATCATGGCTGCCGATAAAGCGACCGCCTTCATCCGCAACATCGCCGAGGTACCGTGGCGCGAGTTCCCGAACCATTTCGGCGGCGCGCTGTCGAAGCCGCTGGTGATGCCTGAGACGGCGGGCTCGCGCCATCTCGACTACCGCATCTCGATGTACCAGCCGATGGCCCATGTCGCGCGCCATGCTCACAAGGTGCAGGAGCAGGTCTATCACGTGCTCGAAGGCGAAGGGCTGATGGAGATCGACGGCAAGAACCACGTCGTGCGCAAGCACGATTTCATCTTCCTGCCGCCGGGCGTCGAGCACGCGATCTCCAACACCGGCCTGGTCGATCTGGTGTTCCTCGTCATCACCTCGCCGGTGACGGACAACGAAAAGCCGGAGTAGGCCGCGGGACGGAAAAAGCGCGCTGGCGCAACGCGCCGCCGACATGACTTCCGGTCAGGCCTGCACTTCGCGCGGTTGTGGAGCCGCGCGGCGCAATGCTATGCGATCCTCAACGCGGCCACCGGCCGGACAACGACAAGATATGAGGAACACCATGGTTGACGCGCTGATCATCGACGCCTGCAGGACCCCGCGCGGCATCGGCAAGGCCGGCAAGGGCGCGCTCGCCGGTCTGCATCCGCAGCATCTCGGCGCCACCGTGCTGCGCGCGCTGGCCGAGCGCACCGGCATCGACACCGCCGATGTCGACGACATCATCTGGGGCTGCTCGTCGCAGCGCGGGCCGCAGAGCGGAGATCTCGGCCGCATGTCCGCGCTCGCTGCTGGCTACGACATCCGCGCCTCCGGCGTCACGCTCGACCGCTTCTGCGGCTCCGGCATCACCAGCGTCAACATGGCCGCGGCCTCGATCATGTCGGGCACCGAGGATCTCGTCGTCGCCGGCGGCACCGAGATGATGTCGATGGAGGGCCGTCGCGGCGAGGGGCCGCTAATGATGGATGCCGGCAACCTGCATCTGCGTGCGCTGCATCCGCAGTCGCACCAGGGCGTCTGCGCGGATGCCATCGCCACCATGGAAGGCATCAGCCGCGCCGATGTCGACGCGCTCGGGCTGGAGAGCCAGAAGCGGGCGGCGGCCGCGATCAAGGCCGGGCACTTCGACAAGAGCCTGGTGCCGGTCTATCGCGAGGACGGCAGCCTGGCGCTCGACCGCGAGGAATATCCGCGCCCGCAGACCACAGCCGAAGCGCTGGCCGGATTGAAGCCGGCCTTTCCGGCGATCGCCGACTACACGCTGGACGACAAGGGCACCACCTATCGCAGCCTGATCCTGCAGAAGCATCCCGGTCTCGACATCGACTTCGTTCATCACGCCGGCAATTCCTCCGGCGTAGTCGATGGTTCCGGGGCGCTGCTGCTGGCCTCGCCTGATTACGCCAAGGCGCACGGCCTGAAACCGCGGGCGCGCGTGGTGGCGATGGCCAATATGGGCGACAGCCCGACCCTGATGCTGAACGCGCCGGTGCCGGCGACCCGCAAGGTGCTGGCCAAGGCGGGGCTGACGCTCGACGACATCGACCTGTTCGAGATCAACGAGGCCTTTGCCGTGGTCGCGGAGAAATACATCCGCGACCTCAAGCTCGACCGCGCCAAGGTCAATGTGAACGGCGGCTCGATCGCGCTCGGTCATCCCATCGGCGCCACCGGGGCGATGCTGATCGGCACCTTGCTCGACGAATTGGAGCGGCGCGACCTGAAGCGCGGGCTGGTGACGATGTGCGCGGCCGGCGGCATGGCGCCCGCCATCATCATCGAGCGCGTCTGAGGCTGACGATCCGGCGTCCGACATGCGGACGGCGCGGATGACGCTGCCCCGCCGTCTGCTATTTCTCATCAGCGTGATCACAGATCATCTCGGCTGGCCCTCCCGCGCAGCCGCGATATAATCGCAGTTGCGAACAGGAGTTGCAATCGCTGCCCGCCGGATGCGACGAACGTCGGCTGGTTCGCCAAGCGTGCAGCCGCGTTTTGCGTGCCGCGCGGCTCGCTTTTGCGTGATCGCGACCCGGCCATGGCGCGAGGGCGCGGGATCGCGCGGCCGCGGTTCAGTGCGCGTTAAGCGCTTCTTCTCCAACGGTAAACCACCTTTGCGACGATAGTCGTAGATGACCCTTGTCCGGCGCCTGATGTCAGGTTATGCGACGACGACGCTGGACTCGTCACCGTCAAGGTTCCCCGTGCTGTCGACGCTCACGCACATCATCGATCGAAAGGGCTCGAACCGGTTGGTGATCAGGCTGCGGGCGCTGCTGCGCAGCAACGAGTTCTATCTGATCCCGCTGTCGCTCGTGATCGGCATCATCGCCGGGGCGATCGTGACCCTGATGAGCGAGATCGCGCAGATCGCGCATGTCCTGATTTACGGCATCCGGATCGATGTCAGGCTCAGCGCTAACGA
>NZ_JBARGP010000372.1:0-3298 GCF_049798375.1 Bradyrhizobium sp. | reverse complement strand
CGCGCGAAACTCTACGGCGTGGTGCTCCGTATCTTGCGGCGACAGGATCTCGCAGAGGAGGTCATTCAGGAAACCTACGTCAAGGTCTGGAACAGCGCCGGGCAGTTCAATCCCGCAGTTTCCTCGCCGATCACGTGGATGGCGGCGATTGCGCGCAACCGCGCGATCGACGTCGTGCGCAAGCGCGGCGAGAGCTCGATCGAGGAGGAGCCGGAGGCGATGGATGTCGCCGCCGAAACCCCCGACCCGCTGGCGCGCCGGGAAATGTCGGAGGAGCTGAAGCGACTGCTGGAGTGCGTCGGGCGGCTTGAGCCCGACCGTCAGAAGCTGGTGCTGCTGGCCTACTACAATGGCTGGAGCCGCGAGCAGCTGGCGACGAAGTTCGCGACGCCTGTGAACACGGTGAAGACCTGGCTCAGGCGGAGCATGATGGAAATCCGCGAGTGCCTGGGTCTTGGATGATCCCTTGGTATTGCGTGACCCTGGACCTGGATGATGGCCTATAGCGAAGACCATATCGCGCTCGCCGCGGAATACGCGCTCGGCACCTTGGATGCCGGGGAGCGCGCGCAGGTCCAGACCATGATGGCCGTCGACACCGGCTATGCCGCGCTCTGCGAGGCGTGGGTGCTGAGGCTCAGCGTGCTGAACCAGATGGTCGGCCTGGTCGAGCCGCGCGCAGAGGTGTGGGAGCGTATTAAGGCCGCGATCGCAAGGCCTGCGGCGACGCCGCCGCCGCTTGGCGCCGAGCCGGATATTGTCACGCTGGACACCGAAGGCGCCGCGCCTCTGGCATCCGCGACCTCGGCTGCAGAGGAGCAGGTGGCAGCGCCGGCCGTCGAGCCGCTGGTCGCAGTCACCAGACGCGATGATGCAATGCCAGCCGGCAATGCCGAGGTGATCCGATTGACCGCGCGGGTGAGGCAGTGGCGCGCTGTCGCCAATGCGATGACGACGCTTGCCGCGGTGCTGCTGGCGATGATCTCGGTCGAGGTCTATCGACCGGATCTGCTTCCCTCCGCGCTGAGGCCGCGTGCGCAGGTGGCAGAAAACAAGCCGCCGGCGGCGCAGTTCGTTGCGCTACTGCAGAAGGATGGCGAGGCGCCGGCCTTTATCCTCACAGTCGATGCCGGAGCCAAGAGCTTTACCGTGCGCCGGGTCGGCGCCGAGCCGGAGCAGGGCAAGAGCTATGAGTTGTGGCTGGTGTCCGACAAGTTTCAGGCGCCGCGCTCGCTGGGCGTGATTGGCAGTCAGGACTTCACGACGCGGCCGGGGCTTTCGTTCTATGATGCCGACACCGTCAACGGTGCCACCTACGCGGTGTCGCTGGAGCCGGAGGGCGGATCGCCGACGGGAGTGGCGACGGGGCCGATCGTATTCTCCGGCAAGCTGATCGAGACCGTGCCACCTGCGGATTCGGCGCACTGAGCGGCGCATCGGACGCATGCGCACAAAAGAAAACGCCCGTGGGGAGCGGGCGTTTTCGGTAGTCGACTTGGGGTTGGGTCTACTACATATCCATGCGGTCGCTTGGGGGGCTGTAAGGCCGCATGAATTCCTGAAATTCCTCTGTTTAGCGCAGCACCGCCGTCTGTGAACTCGTCACCATCACCGGCTTGCCGGCCTTGATGACGTGGGCCGTCTGCGTGTAGCTGCTGTCAGAACCACTGCGCGCCGAGATGCCGAAGCCTGCCACCGCGATCCCTGCCACGAGCGCCACCGCCACGATCTTGAGGTGGGTCGAGCGGTCCGCGCTGTAAATCGAGTGGTTCATGGAAGCTCTCCTGCCGTCTTCCGTGCGTGCCGTTATCAGCTTGCTTTACTTCGTCGAACCCACCGATCAGCCGGTTCATCGTCGTCGCAACCAGCAACGTAGGAATGCGCGATTTCGTTCCGTAGAGGGCATCACAACAGCGTGACAGACTGTGATCGAATGCGATCTACAAATCGCGAAAATCAAATTAAATTCAATAATATCAAATACTTAAGTGAAATTATCGGTTCGATCGGCAAAAAGTGGCACATTTCCACAAAATTAAGAAATCGTTTGCGTGTGGCGTAAACACACAGGCGAAACTGCTTTGAAAAACGGCAAACGGCCGGCGCTTTCGCACCACCGTTCGAATAATGGGCAGTGGTCAGAACTGTTCCGTCCGCTGCCGGCTGTTTCAGCGGCCTACACGCTGCCGACCGTTTTCAACCGTGCGCGCGGATGGATCTCGGCCTGCGAGAGCACCGTGGTCTGGGCGCGGAACCGTTCGACCAGCGAGCGCACGAACGGCCGAATCGCTGCGGAGGTAACTAATACCGGCGACTCGCCTTCATGGGCGGCGCGTTCGAAGGCGTTGCGCACCGCGCCCATGAACTCCGACAGTTTTGACGGCTGCATCGCGAGACTGCGTTCCTCGCCTTGGCCGACCAGCGATTCCGCGAACGCTTGCTCCCACTTCGCCGACAGCGCGATCAGCGGCAGATAGCCCATCGGCGAGGTATTCGCGGCGCAGATCTGGCGGGCGAGGCGGGCGCGGACGTGCTCGACGATGGTGGCCGGATTGCGCGAGAACGCCAGAGCGTCGGCGACACCTTCCAGGATCGTCGAGAGATCGCGGATCGAGATCCGCTCAGCCAACAGCAGCTGCAGCACGCGCTGGATGCCGGAGATGGTGACTTGGCTCGGCACGATGTCCTTGACCAGCTCACCCTGCTCCTTCGGCAGCTCCTTCAGGAGCTTCTGCACCTCGCCATAGGAGAGCAGGTCAGACATGTTGGCCTTGAGCAGCTCGGTCAAATGGGTCGACAGCACGGTCGCCGCGTCCACCACCGTGTAGCCCTTCAGCGAGGCCTCTTCCTTCAGGCTGGCATCGACCCAGGTCGCGGGCAGGCCAAAAGTCGGTTCGGTGGTGTGGATGCCGGGCACCGAGACTTGGTTACCGCTCGGGTCCATGGCCATGAACTGGCTCGGCCAGATCTTGCCGGTGCCGGCGTCCACTTCCTTGATCTTGATGATGTAGGTGTTGGCCTCGAGCTGGACGTTGTCGAGGATGCGCACCGACGGCATCACAAAACCCATCTCGATCGCGAGCGAGCGCCGCAGCGCCTTGATCTGGTCGGTCAGCCGGTCGGTGCCGTCGGGGCCGTTGACCAGCGGCAGCAGCGCATAGCCGAGCTCGATCTTCAGGTCGTCGATCTTCAGCGCGGAGGCGATCGGCTCCTCGGCGGCCGCTGCGGCGGCCGCTGCTGCGGCGGGGGCTGCGGCAGCCGCGGCCTCAGCCACCTTGCTGGCCTGCTTCTGCTTGCG
>NZ_JBARGP010000371.1:0-12610 GCF_049798375.1 Bradyrhizobium sp. | reverse complement strand
CATCTGGCCGCCGCCGAGCGCGCGCGGTGCGCCGGGTGCATTCGGATTGGCATTGGGATCGAAGGCGTCGCCACGACCGCGGCCACCGCCGCCCGCCGACTGCTCCTGCGCGATCGGCGCGGGCGCACCGCCTTGCGGCTGGCCATAGGCCTGCTGCTGCGGATAGCCTTGCGGCGGATAAAGCTGCGTTGGCTGCCCGGCGCCATATTGCTGCGGTTGCTGAGGCTGGTTGTAGGCCGGCTGCGCGCCCTGCCCGTAACCACCACCGGGCTGTGCCGCGGCAACCGGCGGCTGGCCGGCCGGTGCGCCTCCCTGGCTCCCACCCAGCGCCCGCAGCCGCTCCTCGAGCTGCCGGTTCTTGTACTGCAGCTCCTCGTTCTGTCCGGTGAGCTGCCGAAGCTGATTCTCCAGCCGCTCGATGCGCACCTCGGGATCCTCGTCGGCCTGCGCCAGAACCTGTGCTCTGGCCGGCAACGACAATGCCTGCGACGACAACAGCACCAGCGCGGCGATCGCCGCAACGGCGCGTCCTTGATGGAATTTGGATGACATCTTGCCCTGACGACCGGATCAGCGTGACGCGTGCGGCGAACCAATAGCCCGCTTCATTGGCAGACGGACTACGTCAAAAATGCGATTCATACAAATGACGTTCGAGCGAAACCAAAAAAGAAAAGGCCGGCGCGAGCGCGCCGGCCTTTTATAACTGCTAGCTGCCTTTTGACTGCAAGCTAACGTGCAGTGCTGTTCAGCTTCATGAACTGGCGTTCAGGACCGTCACCGCGCGGCGATTCTGCGACCAGCAGGAGATGTCGTTACAGACCGCGACGGGCCGCTCCTTGCCGTAGGAGATCGTGCGCATCCGGCTCGCATCGATACCGCGCGAGGCGAGATAGTTGCGCACCGACTGGGCGCGACGGGCGCCGAGCGCGATGTTGTACTCGCGGGTGCCGCGCTCGTCGGCGTGGCCCTCGATGGTGAACTGATAGCGCGGATAGCTCTGCAGCCACTGCGCCTGCTTGTCCAACGTTGCGGTCGCCTGCGGAGTCAGATCGGTTTGATCGCTCTCGAAGAACACGCGGTCGCCGACATTGACCACGAAATCCTGCTGGCTGCCCGGCGTTGCCGCGCCGCCCGCCATGGCGTTGGCGTCGTTCAGACCGTTCTTCGCGCAGGCGCCCATGGACAGCGCAACCGCGAGCACGGCCGCCAGCTTCAATCCCTGGAGGATACGCATCTGATATTTCATTCCGGGAGCCTCCACGCTCACGTTCTAGACTGTCATCCGGTCTACAGGGCGATGGTTAAGCGAACGTTCCGTCAACCTTGATGAGGTCTTGCCAGCCCAGGTCAAATGCCAACGATCGGCGGAAAGCGACCGGGATGGTTAATCGGTTGTAAATGTGGCGCGAGGGTGAAGGCAAGTGACTGCCCGCCTGGAACCCGGGCTTTTCGCGTCGATTTTCGCCGGGTATGGCAGTCCTGCCGCGCCAGCGACACGCATTGCCCGTCGTTTTGCGCGAAAGGCGGCCCGAATCAGCCTGACCTCGCGGGTTAACGGTTCAGCCCGCGGCGCTGGCGATGACCCGTTGGGGAATCGGAGGCCTGACGAACAGTGCCTGGCCCGGACGCTCGAACAGCATGCGCCGCTCGAACGCGGTCGAATGCAGATAGGGGTAGCGCGCCAGCACCCGCTCCCGCACCGTCGGCAGATGCGACGCCATCAAACCAACCGGCTTAACCAGGCCCGGAAAGATCCGGGGGACGCCCCAGGTCTCGTGCAGGAACACCCGGTGATAGAAGGCATGGTGTTCGGGACGCACCATCGCGAGCCCGTAATCGGCGTCGAAATAGACGCCGGCCATCGAGCCCAGCCGAACGGTGACGTAAGGCAGCGCGATGCAGTGCCTCGCCTTGTCGGGATCAGCGACGAAACGCGTGGAGTCGACGAACACCATGCCGCGATCGAGCTTGGGATGCAGCACATCGCCGAACACCTCGACGGACGGTGACGTCCGCCATTCCGAGGTTGCGATATTGATGCGGATCGAGCTGTACAGCTCGCCGCCAACATAGACGCCGAAGATCCACGTATTCGGAAGCTCGTCATACTGGTCGACGACGCGCTCGTCAGCGGATGGCCGGATGGCTCCCTCGCGCAGATAGGCCCGATAGCGAAGATTGTAGACCTGCTCTCTATCTTCCGCGGTCTGCACCAGCCGATAATCGACGTGGTCCAGCAAGTCCAAGCCCCTCATGCTAGCTGCGCTTTTCGCCTCAGCAGCCCACACCATTCCGCAACCCCTTCACACGCAACTCTAACGAGCAGGTGGAAACGTTAACAGCCCTTTAACGGAAAAGCAAAGAGTAGACCGGTATACGGTTAACTCTGCCGCTGGCGCGACAATAACACAACTTTAGATAGGAAACATACGAACTGCAATCAATCAGGCGATCGAACGCGCCACCACCATGAGCTTCGGCTCTTCGGCGGACCGGCGGCCGTGTGATGCATTGAGCAGCTGGCGGATGCGCACCGCCGGCACCGGACGGCTGAACAGATAGCCTTGCGCCTCGGTCACCGTGCCGTCGACGCTGATCAGCTCGAGCTGCTCATTGGTCTCGATGCCCTCCACCACGACCGACATGCCGAGATCGGCCGACAGCCGCGCGACCCCGCGCAGCAGGGTCAGCGGACGGTCGCTGTCGATGCCCTCCAGGAAGGAGCGGTCGATCTTCACCTTCTGCAGCGGGAAGTTGTGCAGGTAGCTCAGGCTCGAATAGCCGGTGCCGAAATCGTCGAGCGATATCCGCACGCCGATCGCGTGCAGCTGCGACAGCACGTCGTGAGTCAGCTGGGTGTTGCGCAGCAGGGAGGATTCCGTGATCTCGATCTCGAGCCGGTGCGGCGGCAGGCCGGAGACTTCGAGCGCGTAACGCACCTCGCTCAGCACATCGCGCTGATGGAACTGCTGCGGCGAGAAATTGACCGCGACGCTCACGCCATCAGGCCATTTCATGCATTCGAGACAGGCGCGGCGCAGGATCCAGCGGCCGAGATCGACGATCAGCCCCATGTCCTCGGCGACCGGAATAATGTCGACCGGAGACACCGTGCCGCGCACCGGATGGTTCCAGCGCAGCAGCGCCTCGCAGGTCGAGATCTTACCGGATTTGAGGTTGACCAGCGGCTGGAAGAACAGCTCGAACTCCTCATTGGCCAGCGCCTTGCGTAGGTCGAGCTCGAGGATGCGGCGCGCCTCCACGGTCTGGGCGAGCTCGTCGCGGAAGAAACAGAAGGTGCCGCGGCCGTCGGCCTTGGCACGGTAGAGCGCCATGTCGGCGTTCTTCAGCAGCGTGTCGGCGCTGATGCCGGGCGCCGTCAGCGCGATGCCGACGGAGGCGCCGATCTCGACCAGATGGTTGTCGATCTTATAGCGCTCACTCAGCTGGTCGACGATGCGCCGCGCCAATGTCGCGGCGTCGTCATTGGAGCGAATGCCGCGCTGGAAGACGACGAATTCGTCGCCGCCGAACCGGGCGACGAAATCCTCCGGCCGCAGCATGTCGCGCAGCCGCTCGGCGACCGCGCAGAGCAGCTGGTCGCCGCAGGGATGACCGAGCGTGTCGTTGACCTGCTTGAACTGATCGAGATCGACAAACAGGAGCGCGGACAATTCGCCGCCCGACCGGGGCTTCTTCAACAGCCGCTCGATCTCGTCGCGGAACGAGACGCGGTTGGGGAGCGTCGTCAGCTCGTCAAAGCGGGCGAGATGGGTGATGCGCTCCTCGGCGTGGCGGCGCTCGGTAATGTCCTCGAGCAGCATCACTGCGCCGCCGTCGGCCATCGGCTGGAAGGTCCAGGACAGCGAGCGGTCGCGGGCCGTGTCCGGATCGCCGGTCACGACGTTATGCGCTTGCGAATTTGCGATCTCGGCCAGGATCATCTTGCCATCGGCCGCCGAGATCGACCCGGCGAGCACACAGGCATTGACGATGGCCTCGGCGTTGCCGCCCTGGCGCACGAGATCGTCGGGCACGCCCATCATGTCGCTGAAACGGTGATTCATGACCGCAAGCCGGCCATCGGCGCGGAACATGCAAAGCCCGTGCGGCATGTTGTTCAGCGCGGTGTCGAACTGGTGCGCAAGCGCCGCCTCGCGCTCGCGCGCGGTGAGCGCATCGACGAAAATCTTTTGCAGATTGGTGGTGATCTGCCGCAGCGCAAAGAAGAAGCCGGCGGCCACGAAGGCGAGGCCGAAGTAGTAGATCGTGCCGTGCAGCGCCAGCGCGATCGAGGTGATGCCGCAGGAGACCGCGATCTGCAGATGATAGATCCAGGGCCGTCCGAACGTCCGGCCCACGCCGCCGGCGATATAGCCAACGGTGACGACCAGGCAGATCATGTGGGCGACCGCATCATTGCTGCCCAGCAGCGCGACCGCGCACCAGATGCCCAGCGCCGCGGCATAGATGATGGCGCCGAACTGATAGCGCGCTTCCCAGCGCTCGGCCTCGCTTTGGCTCGGGCTCGACCTGCGCACGCGATACCATTGCATGTCGATGGTGCGCAGACCGCCGCTCGCCACCAGGATCAGCACGCAAAACCAGATGGCAGTGAGCCCGGTCTTCCACGCAGTCAGCGCTGCGGCGAAAGCCACCAGGACGGAGCCGGCGAACACCGGAGTCGGCATCTGGAATAGCGAATCGATCAACGCCGCGTAGATGGATGCCGACATCCTCTCGTCGGAGTCATCACTCTGGTTGATAAGCTGCATTCGCTCTGCACGCATCCTGTTCGGCGCGCAGTATTACCGCTGGCAGATGAAGTCTTTCTGAGGGAACATCGTTACCGCAACCTTGCCGCGGCCACAGCGAGGCTGGAACCTGACCGCAAAATCAGCAGCTTCCGGCGGGGCGGCCAGAGTGGCCGGGCCTGACCCAAAGCGCACGGCCTCAAAATGGTCATGACAGCAGTGCCGACCAGGCCGGATCGGAGGCGTAGCCCGGCGTCGCTACCTTCAATTCGTTGCGGCCGGAGATGTCGATCGTATAGAGCGACGGCCCGGACTCGCCGCCGGGGTCGCGGAAGAACATCAGCACCCGGCCGTTCGGCGCAAAGGTCGGGCCCTCGTTGTGGAAGCCCGAGGTAAGGATGCGCTCGCCGGAACCGTCGGGCTTGATGATGCCGATCGCGAACTGGCCGCCGCTCTGCTTGGTAAAGGCGATGGTGTCGCCGCGCGGAGACCACACCGGCGTCGAGTAGGTCCCGTCGCCGAACGAGATGCGCTTCGCTTCGCCACCGGTTGCCGGCATCACATAAATCTGCGGCTTGCCGCCGCGATCGCTCTCGAAGCAAAGCTGGCTGCCGTCGGGCGCGTAGCACGGCGAGGTGTCGATCGCCTCCGTATCGGTGAGCCGTGTGGTCGATCGCGTGCGCAGATCCATCACGAACAGGTTGGCGTTGCTGCCCTCCTGCAGGCTCATGATGATGCTCTGGCCATCGGGCGAAAACCGCGGCGCGAACGACATGCCGGGAAAGTTGCCGACGACGTCGCGCTGGCCGGTCTCGATATTGAACAGGCAGACCTGCGGATCGTCCTGCCCGAACTGCATATAGGTGATCGTCTGGCTCGACGGCGAGAAGCGCGGCGTCAGCACCAGCTCGGCGCCGCGGGTCAGATAGCGCAGATTGGCGCCGTCCTGGTCCATCAGCGCCAGCCGCTTGATGCGGCGGTCCGCCGGACCGCTTTCGTCGACGAACACGACGCGGCTGTCGAAATAGCCCTGCTCGCCGGTCAGCCGCGTGTAGATCTGATCGGAAATGATGTGGGCGATGCGCCGCCAGTTCTGTGGCGGAGAGCTGAAGGCTCTGTCGACCATGTCCTGTTGAGTCTCGATGTCCCATAGCCGAAAGCCGACCTGGATCTGGCCATCGTCCTGCTTCTTCGCCTGCCCGACCACCAGCGCCTGCGCTTTCGCCGTGCGCCAGCCGCCGAATTGCGGCGCCGTGTCGATATCGGTAATCCGCTCGGGGAAGGCTGGCGGATCGACCGGCGTGAAGAGGCCGCTGCGCGCCAGATTGTCGCTGATGACCTTGGCGATGCCGTTGGCGGCCTCAGTGTCGTTAGGCCCGCCGGGGATAAAGGGAGGGATTGCGATCGGGATCGGCGCGGTCTCGCCATTCTGGATCACGACCCTGCTTTGAGCCATCGCCGTGCGGAATGGCGCGGCAGCCAGCGCGCCGAGGCCTGCCAGGATCACGCGTCGGCGCGTCGGCCCCCGATACCAAGCAGCAAACTGGTCGCGATCGGGCATGACGGAAAATCACTGACAAAAAAACGGGCATCAGAAACATCGAGGCGTGCAACCGGCGGGAATAGCCACCGGGCATGCTGTTGTCATGACAATAGCGGGGACCAGGCCGGATCGGAAGCGTAGCCCGGCGTCGGTTGTTTCAGCTCGTTGCGTCCTGAAATGTCGATCGTGAACAGCGACGGGCCGGCATTGCCGCCGGGATCGCGGAAGAACATCAGCACGCGGCCGTTCGGCGAGAAGGTCGGGCCTTCATTGTGGAAGCCCGCGGTGAGAATGCGCTCGCCCGAGCCGTCCGGCTTGATGATGCCGATCGCGAACTGGCCGCCGCCCTGCTTGGTGAAGGCGATGTAGTCGCCGCGCGGCGACCATACCGGCGTCGAGTAGGTGCCGTCGCCGAACGAGATGCGCTGGGCGTTGCCGCCGTTGCCCGGCATCACATAGATCTGCGGCTTGCCGCCGCGATCGCTCTCGAAGCAGAGCTGGCTGCCATCAGGAGAATAAGAAGGCGACGTGTCGATCGCCGGCGTGTCGGTGAGCCGCGTGGTGGTGCGCGAGCGCAGATCCATCACGAACAGATTCGAATTGCCGCCCTGCTGCAGGCTCATGATGATGCGTTGGCCATCGGGCGAGAAGCGCGGCGAGAACGACATGCCGGGAAAATTGCCTACGATCTCGCGCTGGCCGGTCTCGATGTTGAACAGATAGACCTTCGGGTCGCCCTGCCCGAACTCCATATAAGTGATCTCCTGGCTCGACGGCGAGAAGCGCGGCGTCAGCACCAGGTCGGCGCCGCGGGTCAGATAGCGCACATTGGCGCCGTCCTGGTCCATCAGCGCCAACCGCTTGACGCGGCGCTCCGCCGACCCGCTCTCGTCGACGAACACGATTCGGCTGTCGAAATAGCCCTTCTCACCGGTCATCCGGGTGTAGATCTGGTCGGAGATGATGTGGGCGATGCGCCGCCAATATTCCGGCGAGGTGACATATTGCTGACCGGCGAGCTGCTGGCCGGACGCGACATCCCAGAGACGGAATTCGGCCTTCAGCCGGCCGTCGCCCTGGCGCGTGGTTCGGCCCGTGACCAGGCCCTGGATGTTGAGCGGCTTCCAGCTCGCGAATTGCGGCACGGCATCGAAATTGGTGATGTGCTCGATGAATGCAGAGGGGTCGACGGGGGCGAACAGACCGCTGCGCTTGAGATTGTTGTTGATGACCTGCGAGACGCCATTGGCGACGTCGCCGTCGGCCGGCGTGCCGGGTACGAAGGGCGGAATCGCGATCGGGATCGGTGCGAATTCGCCTTCGGTGACCTTGAAACGCGTCTGCGCCAGCGCGGGCGGGACCGAAAGGCCGCCGAGCACGCCCAAACTCGCCATGCCGGAAATGAGCTGCCGCCGGTTCGGGCGAAACGACGTCATATGCAATTTATCTCGATCGGTCATTTCGTCAGACCTCGTTTGAAACAGTCGGGCGCCAGTCGCCTGGCTGCGCGCATCAGGTATTTCGATCGGTGAACACCGGCGCGAAGAATTTCCATTGGTCGTACATCGACGCCGGAAGGTTGTAGGGCTGGCAGGCAATGATCGCCCGCAAGGCGCTGTCCTGATACGCTTGCATATAAGGCGTCGCCGGCCTTCCCTCAGGCACCGGCATCGCCTCGAGCGTGCCGTCGCGCTTCAGCCGGATGTCGAACGCGACCTCGGGCTTCTGCTGATCGAGCGCGCCATAGGGCTTCTTCCAGCAGCGCTCGACCTGGGCCTGGAATGCCGACGTCCAGGTCGCGGAGTTTGCGGACGCGGCGCCCGTCGCCGTGCCGAGCGCGGCATTGGCGTTGAGCTCGGCGCCGGTGACGGCCTGGCGGCTGGGATCGCGCTTGTCGAGCAGGGCTGCGATCTTCGATTGGTCGAACACGCGGTCGGCCTTCGGCTTGCTGTCAGCCTGCGGCTTCGGCGGATCGGGCTTCTTCTCAGGTTTCTTTTCCGGCGGCTTCTTCTCTTCCTTCTTGATCGCCTCGGCGATCTGGTCGAGCTTGGGCTGGTCCGGCTTCTGCTCGTCGGGCTTTTTCTCGGGCTTCGGCTGGTCCTTCGGCTTGCTTTCGGCCACCGGCTTCGGCGGATCAGGCTTCTTCTCGACCGGCTTCGGCGGGTCTGGCTTCTTCTCCGGCGGCTTCTCTTCCACCTTCGGGGTCGGCGGCGGCGCGGTGTCAGCGACGACCGGCTGCTTGTTCGAGATCTTGCCGACGGTGTCGTCGACCGGGGTCGGATCGGCGACCTTCTCGACCAGCGGCTTGGTATGTTCCTTCTTGCCGTCCTTGGTGCCCTTCATCGCCTTGGCGACGTTGTCGTCGGCGACGAGGTCGACCGGCACGACATCCTCGATCGGCGCTTCCACCGAGCGCGCCGAGTAGGAGAACAGGCCCCAGCCGATCACGAGCAGGTGCAGGGCGACCGAGGTGGCCACGCCCTTGCGCGTCCGCAGGAAGCTGATGACGTCCTTTGCCGTCATGAGCCCTGGTCCGGAATCACGACGATGCTGGCGCGGTAGCCGGCGTCTCGCGCCATCCCCAGCACCTTCATCATGTCGGAATAGCAGGCATCGCGATCGCCGCGGATCTTCACCGTGGCCTCGCCGCCTGCATTGGCCTCCTTGATCGCCTTGATCTTCGGCTCGAGCTCGTTCAGCGCGATCTGGGTATCGCCGAGATAGACGTCGACCTTGGACTGGCAGCCGCCGCCGGTCTTCTTCACCGTCACCTCGAGCGGCGGCTTGGCGTCAGCGGTCGAGGCCGAGCCGCCCTGCGCCTGCGGCAGGTCGACCTGGATGTTCACGGTGAGCAGCGGCGCCGCCACCATGAAGATGATCAGCAGCACCAGCATCACGTCGACCATCGGGGTGACGTTGATCTCCGCCATGACAGCCTTGCGCCGGCCGCCCCGACGGCCACCGCCGCCGGACGCGCTTCCCATGCTCATGCCCATAGGGGGGTGCTCATCGTGGTGCTCACCATGCGGTCACACTATACCCGGCCTCAGCCCCGCTCGTCGATCTGACGGGACAGGATTGCCGAAAATTCATCCGCGAAGCCTTCCAACCGCTGCGCCTGCCGGTTCACCTCCGAGGTGAACTTGTTATAGAAAATCGTTGCCGGGATGGCGGCGATGAGGCCGATGGCGGTGGCGAACAGCGCCTCCGCGATACCGGGCGCGACCACCGCGAGCGAGGTGTTCTTCGAGGCGGCGATCGACTGGAAGCTCGACATGATGCCCCAGACGGTGCCGAACAGGCCGACGAAGGGGCTCGCGGACCCGACGGTGGCCAACACCAGCAGGCGCCGCTCGAGCCGTTCGATCTCGCGCGCGATCGAGACGTTCATCACCTTCTCGATCCGCATCTGCAGGCCGGCGAAGGAGCGCGCGTGGCTCTCGAAGGAGCGTTTCCACTCACGCATCGCGGCGACGAAGCAGGCTGCCATCGACTGGGTCGGCTTGGCCGACAGCGCGCGGTAGAGCTCCTCGATCGATTCACCGGACCAGAACGCCTGCTCGAAGCGGTCCATCGCGCGGCGGGTGCGGGAATAGAGAAAGATCTTGTCGATCGCGATCGCCCAGACCCAGACCGAGCAGGTGATGAGGCCGAGCATGACCAGCTTCACCACCCAATGCGCCTGCCAGAACAGCGCGATCAGCGAGACGTCACCGGAGACAACCGGAAGGGCGGATTGACCGACGTCGGCCGGATTCATCGACTGCATCCTCTCAAGTGTCCCGCTTGTAGCGGGACCATGGGCAGCCGTTCCATGGCGGCTGCGATCGCGGCGGTTAGCGCCTACGCGAAAAGCCCTGTCCTGGTCGCTTGGGAGGCCCGCCGAAGCCCTGGCCTCATTCCCCCGCCATCATGTCAAAACAAGGGCTGTTTGCGCGACGCGACGCGCCCAACCAAACCCCAGTCGCGGTTAATGCGAGGTTACCAGCGCCGGCTTTCGCCAGCGAAAGCCGAGCCGCCGCAGCCATTTATAGGCTTTTCCAATCAAATGCTTGCGATCAGGCCGATATGGCCCCCGCGCCGACACGCCGCAGGAGACTGGTAAGCATCTCCGACGGGCGCCGCCACACCGGAGCACTCCGGGGCCGCTCGACTATGCCTCAGAGTTCCGCACACACAGCAAAACGCCCGCCGGCTTGGGACAAACCGGCGGGCGCTTCGCTGCCATCAGGCGGGGGCTGATCGACCTGAGGCTGAACCTTCGGTGGATCGACCTTAATATTAGCCTTGCGGTTGGTCGGTCGGCGGCGTCGGGCGCTGCTTGTGCTGGTTCATGAAGGCGTCGAACTCTTCCTTGTCCTTGGCGTGGCGCAGCCGGCCCAGGAACTCGCGGAACTCGCGCTGCTCCTCCTCGAGGCGCTGCAGCGTCTCCGTGCGGTACTCGTCGAATGCACGGTTACCGCTGGACGAGGCGGACGGGCCGAAGCCGAAACCGCCAAAACCCTTGCGCTCCATCTTGTCGCGCATCCGCTCCATCTTCCACTGCATCCGGTCGACCTTGTTCTGCCAGCGATCAGGGCTCCAGCACGCCATTTTTCTGCTCCCGAGTGTGAAAAAGAGAAGGGCAAGTCCGATCGGCCACCAGATGATGAAGCCGAGCACGGTGACGGCGATCCAGCCGGGATGCCAGGGCGTCTCCAGCATATGCGGTCGTCGATACTGGTCGTCGTCCTGGCCGCGCCATCGATTGACATCTGCGGTGTAGGCCATGTGGCTCTCCATACGGCATTCCGCCGTTGTGAATGTAAATAACATTTACATAGCTAGCTCAACTCGAATTTTTGTCAAGGCGGCCGCCTGACGCAGGATCGGAATTATTTGCGCAATATTATTTCGGCTTGCCCCAAGGACTCGGCGGGCTCGGAGCGGCGTCATCGGGCGGAATCGGTGGCGGCCCCGACGCCGCGCCGGCTTTGGCGCCGCTGCGATCGGTCGAGAAGCCGAGCCCGCGCAGATAGATCAGCACCTCGGCCTCCAGCAGCTCTTCCGGCGTCATCGGCAGCTTGCGGCGCGCCGCATCGCCGCGCGCGAACAGCGACGCCACGCCATGCGCCATCGACCAGATGTGCAACGCCATCATCAGCGCCGGTGGCCGCGGCGTGCCTGACGGCGCCAGCGCTGCAAGCCTCTCGGCGGCAGCCCTGATCACGCCGAAGGCGCGCTCGGACGCCGCCATCAGACCGGATGCGGAATCGACTGCGACACCGGACTCGAACATCGCGGAATAGAACGCGGGCTCATCACGTGCGAAGGCGAGATAGGCCTTGCCGACCCGCTCGAAGGCCGAGCCCGTGTCGGGGCGCCCGTCGTCCCAGGCCGCGCTGAGTTGAGCCTCGAACTGCTCGAAGCCGCGTTGCGCGATGCTGGTGAGCAGTTCGTCGCGATCGCGGAAATGCCGGTACGGCGCCGCGGGGCTGACACCGGCCATGCGCGCCGCGTCGGCGAAGGTGAACCCGGCCGCGCCCTTCTGCGCAATCAGGTCCAATGCCGCCTGCAGCAACGCCTCTTTCAGATTGCCGTGATGATAGCCGCGCTCGGCGCGGCGCTCTTCCTTGCGCCAGCTCATGTGAACGGCTTTTACATGAGCCGGAAGGCGAGAGGCTAGAAACTTTTCACATGGGGTAGACGACGCAATAGCGAGTAGCGAAGGGCAGCGGAACGTGCCCGGCTGCGGCACCTTACGGCGCCACCCTCCCCTGGAGGGGAGGGTTAACAGCGGGGTGCCGCTTTCTTCAGGTCAATAGACGCGGTGGCCTAACCGCCCGGAATCGGCAGCACCGGCATGATCTCGACGCGCTCGCCGGGGAAGATTGCAAAATGCGGATGGTTTTCGAACATCTTCGCCGCGTCCTCGTGCGACGCCGCGCGAACCACGGTGAACGCGCCCATCTCGTTGCTGATGTCGTTGATGCCGCCGGCATCGACCCGCTTGGTCTTGCCGAGCGGTCCGCCCATCGCGACGATCGCATCCTTGTACTTCTCGACCCAGGCGTGCCACGCCGCCTTGCCCTGCTGTCCTTTGGCGTTACGCTCGGCTTCGGACAGCGCCTCCCACGCCTTCCATTGCGCGCTGGTTCGGCTGCCAAGGAACACGGCGAGATAGCTGCTGCTGTTGTCGGTCATTGGTTTGCTCCCATTTGCATTGGTGAGTAGTAGGTAGTGAGTGACGTTGATGACTAAGTCAGTCGCGAGATGTCGCGCAGTCGGCACTGCGCCCCCTCTCCCCGTTCTTGCGGGGAGAGGGTTGGGG
>NZ_JBARGP010000370.1:0-3930 GCF_049798375.1 Bradyrhizobium sp. | reverse complement strand
GCGAACGGTGCATCTGCGAGACGATGACGCGCTCGGTGCCGTTGACGATGAAGGTGCCGTTCATGGTCATGAGCGGAATGTCGCCCATGTACACGTCCTGCTCCTTGATGTCCTTGACCGACTTCGCACCGGTTTCCTCGTCGATATCGAACACGATGAGGCGCAGCGTCACCTTCAGCGGCGCGGCAAAGGTCATGCCGCGCTGGCGGCACTCGTCCACGTCATATTTCGGCGGCTCGAATTCATAGCGGACGAATTCCAGCATCGAGGTTCCCGAAAAGTCGGAGATCGGGAACACCGAGCGGAACACCGCCTGCAAGCCCTCGTCCGGCCGACCGCCCGTGGGCTCGTCAACCATCAGGAACTGATCATAGGACGCCTTCTGAACCTCGATGAGGTTCGGCATCTCTGCGACTTCCTTGATGTGTCCGAAGAACTTGCGAACGCGTTTGCGACCGGTGAATGTCTGCTGCGCCATCGTGGCCTCTCATTTCGCCGCCCGGAAGGGGGCGGACCTTCCGAAGAGCGCTTGCGCTCGCCCTTCGGGTTGAATTTCCATCCATTTCGAGGGCCAGAAGGCCGTTTCGGGAACGAAACCGTCCCAAATCCGTTCTTCAGACCTCCAAAACGCAAAACGACGCGCGGAGCGCAAGGGCGCACCCGCTCGTCACAACCATCTCGCTACGGACTGCAAAAGCCCGAAATTGCCAATCTCCCAACGGTCCGCGACGGGAAACGCCATTCCCCCCGCTCACCGGCTTTTCGTGCTGCCGACCCAATATGGGTTGACAATAATCGAGATTCGAGAGGGAAGCCCCTCCCTCTCCACAACTTTTCGTGTTTTACGCGCAACGGGCCCTCCCTTTGCACGTCTTTTGCAGTGGTGACGGGCTCCGGCGCCCGAACTGCCGCAATTAATCCGGACGATGGTCGGGCAATTTGGCCGCCCGACCATCGAATCGCCGGCACGAGATCCCGGGTCTCGCTCGCGCTCGCCGGGATCTGCGCGTAATCTGCGATTACTTGAGCTCGACCTTGGCGCCAGCCTTCTCGAGCTGAGCCTTGAGCTTCTCGGCTTCGTCCTTGTTGACGCCTTCCTTAACGGCCTTCGGAGCGCCTTCGACCAGGTCCTTGGCTTCCTTCAGGCCCAGGCCGGTGATGGCGCGGACTTCCTTGATGACCTCGATCTTCTTGTCGCCGGCAGCGGCCAGCATGACAGTGAACTCGGTCTTCTCTTCAGCCGGGGCAGCGGCAGCAGCAGCCGGGCCGGCCACTGCGACGGCAGCAGCGGCGGAGACGCCCCACTTCTCTTCCAGGAGCTTGGCGAGCTCGGCGGCCTCGAGAACGGTGAGGCTGGAAAGGTCGTCGACGATTTTCTGCAGGTCAGCCATTGATCTATTTCCTTAAGATGGTTGGTTCGAAACCAGATTGTCGAGGGATTGCGAAGGGCGTCAGGCCGCTTCGCCCTTTGAGGCATAAGCCTGAATGACCCGAGCGAGCTTGCTCGCGGGCGCAGTGGAGAGCTGGGCGAGCTTGGTCGCCGGGGCCTGGATCAGGCCGACGAGCTTGCCGCGCAGTTCGTCCAACGACGGCAGCGAGGCGAGAGCCTTGACGCTGTCGACATTCAGGACGGTTTTACCCATCGAGCCGCCAAGAATGACGAACTTTTCGTTCGCCTTGGCGAATTCGACGGCAACCTTGGGCGCCGCGACAGGATCGTTTGAAGTTGCGATCACAGTCGGCCCCCTCAACAGGGAACCGATGCCGACGACGTCCGTGCCTTCAAGAGCAATTTTGGCGAGACGGTTCTTCGAGACCTTCACCGACGCACCCGCCTGCTTCATCTGCATGCGCAGCTTCTGCATCTGGGCCACGGTGAGGCCGGAATAGTGAGCGACGACCGCAACGCCCGTGGTCTCGAAGACCCCGTGCAATTGTTCGACCGCCTCTTTTTTTGCCGCTCGTTCCACAGCAAGCTCTTTCCGGTTAGCGGCCTTCGCCTTGAAGGACAGACGGGACCGCCGGGTTGCACCCACCGTCCTGCCAAGATGACGTCCGGACCCAAAGGCCCTTCGAACACATGAGCAGGACGACGACTTGAATTGCCTGCCCTTCCGCGCGCCTGCCGGCCCACGGAGTGTCGAGGTTCGAACCAAACCAGCATCCGCAGACGAGACGCGTGCGGATGCCAAAAATCCGGTCTTCACCCGTCTATGCAGGCCATACGATTAAGCCGTAGAGGAAATTCGAGATTTCCGCGGGCGCCTGCAGTCTTGGACAGGATCGAGGCGATCGGCGAACCGACCTCCCCTGCGGCATTCTTGGGAGCAGAAGGATCCTCCTTCCTTTCGAGCTATCCAGATGGACATCTCAAAAGGAACGATTTCTCCTCCAAGCTTTGGGAATGCACGCACAGGCGCGCCAGCAAGCTGGTACGCCCGGAAGGCGGTTCTTTAACGGGTCGGTGACCGCTTGCCAAGAGCAAATTTCGGGCCGGTTCCTGGGAGATAGCGAAAAGTTCCAAGGAACTCGCTGAAAAATCTGACCGGTCGATGTCACGTACGCCGCTCCCGGCTCGTCTGGTCCAGAAGGAGGTGCGCATGATGCAACGATGGTTCGCAGGACTTCTGGCGATAGGCAATATCGTCAACGGGCTCGCGATGCTGTTCGCCAGCTCGCTGTGGTGGGCGCATGTAGCCGGCGCCCGGGATACCGGCCCCTTCAACCCGCACTTCGTCCAGGACGTCGGCGCGGCATTCCTGGTCTCGGGCCTTGCACTCGCCGCGCGCGCCTGGCGCGAGGACTATTGGCTCGCCGCCCTCGCCGGCGTCGGCTTCCTGGCGGCGCACGCCCTGCTTCACCTCGCGATGATGGCAAGCGGGCACCATGGCCACGCCATGGAGGATGTTTTCGCCGTCATCGTGCCGGCGGCGCTCGCCGTCTATGCCGCCCTGCCCAGCCGAGGAGACCCACGCCATGCTTAGCTTCTTCATCCGCCGCAAGCTTCGCGCCACAGCCAAACGCTACGGATACGACGTCAGCTATCTGGACTACATGCTGACGGAAGCGCCCCGCGCCTTCTTCAAGTTCGCCCCGCTAGCGGCCGCTTCATCGCATCGCGAGGTCGTTCCGATCGAGGCGAGCTTCGCCGCCAAGATCACCGGCGCCATGGCCGAGGATTGTGGCCCCTGCGCCCAGCTCACCGTCAACATGGCCCTGGAAGCCGGCATGCCTAAGAGCCAGGTCGAGGCTGTCGTCCGCCATGACGTCCCGGCGATGTCCCCGGAGACGGCGCTCGGATTTGGCTTCGCCGACGCGATTGTGCATCGTTCGGACGATCAGGATTTCAGGCGCGAGGCGGTTCGCGCGCGCTGGGGCGACAAAGGCGTGATCGACCTGGCGATGGCGCTGCAGACCGGCCGCCTGTTTCCGATGATGAAGCTAGCGCTCGGCTATGCCAAAGAGTGCCGGCGCGTCAGCGTGGATGGACACGAGATCGATGTCGTCAAGCAAGCCGCATGACAGAGACCCGCTTGCGCCGTACCGCCGGCGGCTGCTCGGCCTTGCCTATCGCATGCTGGGCAGCCGCAGCGATGCGGAGGACGTGGTGCAGGACGCTTACCTGCGCTACGTCGACGCGCACGATGTCCGGAATACCGAGGCCTTCCTGGTCACCGTCGCGACCCGGCTTTGCCTCGACCGGCTCAAAAGCGCCCGGGCGCAGCGAGAGATCTATGTCGGACCCTGGTTGCCGGAGCCGGTGTTCGATGCCGAGGGCCTGTCGGCCGATGCGGCGACCGAACTGGCGGATGATCTGTCGTTCGCGCTGATGCTCGCGCTCGACCGCCTCTCCCCGCTCGAGCGCGCGGCCTTTCTTCTGCACGACGTGTTCGACCGGCCGTTCTCCGAGATTGCCACCATGCTTTACCG
>NZ_JBARGP010000369.1:0-6385 GCF_049798375.1 Bradyrhizobium sp. | reverse complement strand
GATCCGAGGGGTCGAAATTGCTCAGGCCACCCGCGCAGCCGCCCAGCACGCCACATAGCGCGATCAGGACGGTCCCGGCGATCAGGCGTTGGGCGCGGCGCATGGTCGATTTCCCAATCAAAATTCGTCTTTGCCGTCAGCTCGTGTCGATCAGCCGTGTCAGCTTTTGGCGACGGGCGGCAGCAGCGCCTGCAACGCCTCGGCACGCGAACGCAGGCTTGGCGGCGTTTCGCCGTCCAGCGCGATCATATCAAGCCATTGCCGGGCCGCGGTCGCGTCATTGGCGCGCCAGGCCGATAGGGCCAGCAGCTCCCGCGCCGCGTGGCGGAAGGTGCCGCCCGCGGCGGCATCGCTCTCCAGCCGCTGCTTGATGTCGGAATAAGGCGCTGTGTCGACCAGCAAGCCGGCCGCGCGCAGCCGCGCCAGCTCCTGCTGCTCGGTCCCGATGCTGCGATCCGCAGCCAGCGCGTCGAACAGTTTGGCCCCGGCCGCCTTGTCGCGGATCGCGGCCTCGGCGGCTTGATGGAACCTGGCCAGCATCCGGTAGCCATACGGCGCCTTGGCCGCGAGGTCGGCGAAGGCGGCTTCCGCCTCGGGATGCTTGTTCTGGTCCGCGAGCTCGAGCGCCTTGTTCAAGGCCGCACCAGCCTCGGCTGCCTTCTGACCCTCGACATATTGATAGGCCCGCCAGCCACCGACCCCGGCGATGAGCAGAACCGCGAGCGCAACGATGAAGAGCGAGTACCGGTCCCACAGCTTCTTGAGCTGTTCGCGACGGACCTCCTCGTCTACTTCTGCATAAAATTCAGACACTTAACGAGATCCCTGTGATATCCGCTTCGAGGCTGCCGCAACGGAATTTGAGTGCCCCGAAACGCCCCGATTCCCCAACCCCAGTCCCACACTTGGCGGCGCCGATACCGCAATGATATGGCGCTGGCAAGGCAGCAACCGCCGCTTCGCCCCCGTGCTGCTCCGGTCTTAGCGCGTGGGAAAGCGCAGGCGAAACCCGTCAAGCAGCGCGAACCGGACGCCACGGCGCTATCATGGCGCGAGACCCTCGCGCAACTGCCGTTTCATCACCTTGCCATTAGCATTCCGCGGCAGCGGCTCCGCGCTGACCACCAGCGTCTCGGGAACCTTGTAATCGGACAGCCGCTCGGCGCACCAGCTGCGCAGCGCCTCGCCGCTGACAGGCTCGCGCGTCACCACCACCGCATGCACCCGCTCGCCCAGCACTGGGCAGGGACGCGCGACGATCGCGCTCTCCACCACCGCCGGATGGGCCGCCAGCACCGATTCGACCTCGGCCGAATAAATCTTGAGGCCGCCGCGGTTGATCATGTCCTTCTGGCGGTCGAACACCCGGACGAAATTGTCGGCATCGATGGAGCCAAGGTCACCGGAGTGCCAATAGCCGCCGGTGAAGCTCTCGGCGGTCGCCGTCGCATTGTTCCAGTAGCCCTTGATGACTTGGCCGCCGCCGATCCAGATTTCGCCGATCTCGCCCGGCGGCTGCTCGCGTCCCTCGGCGTCCATCACCCGGATGCTGGCGCCCGGACAGGGCAGCCCGACGCTGTCGATGTGGCGCGCGGTCAGGTCCGGCGGCATCATCGTCGCCGGCGATGTGGTCTCGGTGGCGCCATAGGCATTGATCAGCTGCAGCCCCGGGATCTTCACCGCCAGCCGCTCGATGGTCGCGACCGGCATCGGCGCGCCGCCATAGCCGCCGATCCGCCACGACGACAGGTCGTAACTGTCGAAATCATGCTGCAACAAGCAGAGATTGTACATCGCCGGCACCATCACGGTGTAGGTCACGCGCTCGCGCGAGGCTAGCTTGAGATATTCGCCGGCCTTGAACTCCGGCATGATGATCAGGGCTCCTGCGCAGCGCGCCATGCTGGCGACATTGACGACGACGCCGGTGACATGCCCGAGCGGCACCGCCGCGATGGAGCGATCTGATACGGTGAGGCCCATGCAGGCCTCGTACAGCATCGCCGAGTGGATGATGTTGCAATGGGCGAGCATCGCGCCCTTCGGCCGGCCGGTGGTGCCGGAGGTGTAGAGGATCATCGCGGTGTCCTCTTCACCGACCGCGACCGCCTGCTCCAGCGCCGCATGGCCTGCGAGATCGGCAAAACCCGAGCGTGGCGGATGATCGTCGACGGCGATGCGGTGCGCGAGCTCCGGCACCTCCGATGGCTCCGGCAGCCGGTCGGTGAGCGCAGCTTCATGCAGCAGGAGCTTGGCGCCGCAATCGGTCAGCACATAGGCGATCTCCGGCCGCTGCTGGCGGGGCGAGAGCAGCACAACGACCAGGCCGAGCCGCGCGGCTGCAAACACCGCGAGCACGAACTCGATGCGGTTGCCGAGCAGCACCCCTATCCGATCGCCGGGACGCAAGCCTTTTGCGTGTAGGCCGCCTGCGATCTGCCGCGACTGCTGCAGCACCTCGCGCCAGGACAGGCGCTTGTCGCCGCAGACCAGCGCCTCGCCGTCGCCATTGCGCGCGGCCGCCGCCTCGACCATCGCCCAGACCGTCTTCGGACGATCCGCGAACACGGCAACGACACGGTCGCCGAACCGCGCCTCATGGCGCATGGATGGAATCGAGGCGTGTGACCAGTCCATCAGATCGTTTCCTCCTCATTGCCCGCGTTGCCGTCGCGAGCTTCTTATTATTCAAGCCTATTTTCAGGCCTTGGTCTTCATGCCGTAGACATGCTCAGCGGCCGGAAAAGCGCGCGAGCGGACATCCGCGGCGTAGGCCGCAACGGCCTCCTCGATCGCCGGACCGAGATTGCCGTAGCGACGCACGAACTTCGCAGGCTTGGGCGACAGGCCGAGCATATCCTCCAGCACCAGCACCTGGCCATCACAGGCGACGCTGGCGCCGATACCGATGGTCGGAACGGGGATCGCGGCCGTGATCTTGCGCGCCAGCGGCTCGGCAACCGCCTCGATCACCACCGCGAACGTGCCGGCCTCGGCGACCGCGCGGGCGTCGTTCTCGATCGGCGCCCAATCGGCCTCCTCGCGACCTTGCGCGCGAAAACTGCCAAGCATGTTGATCGATTGCGGCGTCAGGCCGATATGCCCCATGACAGGAATGCCGCGCTCGCTGAGAAACCGAATTGTCTCGGCCATGCGCACGCCGCCCTCGAGCTTGACCGCGCCGCACTGCGTCTCCTTCATGATGCGTGCGGCCGAGTGGAACGCCTGCTCCTTGCTCGCTTCATAAGTGCCGAAGGGCATGTCGACCACGACCAGCGCCTGGCGCGAGCCGCGCATTACAGCACTGCCCTGCAGGATCATCATCTCGAGCGTCACCGGCACCGTAGTCTCGAAACCGTGCATGACGTTGCCGAGGGAGTCCCCGACCAGGATCGCATCGCAGTAACGATCGGCCATCGTTGCGGTATGGGCGTGATACGAGGTCAGCATCACGATCGGCTCGCCGCCCTTGCGGGCGCAAATGTCGGGGCCGGTCTTGCGCTTGATCGGGGCTTGAACGGACATGGTCAGCCCCCCATCACGGGAATGCCGAGCACCACCGGATGAAATGCGAAGGCGAGCGCCAGATAGGCGATGATACCCACCACCACGGCGATCACGTCATTGCCGATGCCGCCGACCGGAATCGGCGGGCTACCTGGATCGGTGCGGCGCTTCAGCGAGATGCGGTCATAGACCGCCCAGGCCAGGATCGAGCCGAACAGGATGATGCCGCCGAGATCGCCATTGGCGAGCAGATGGCCGAACGCCCACAGTTTCACGCCGGCCAGCATCGGATGCTTCAGCCTGGCGTAGATGTTGCCGCGGATATAGGCGGCGACCACCAGGATCACGGCGGGCAGCATCAGCGCGATGTTGAGGTGCTTGAGCGCCTTGGGCGGCGTCCAGACTTGGATCCAGCCGTCGACGCGATATTGTGAGAAGCCCCAGCAGATCAGCGCCAGACCTGCAAGCGCCACCAGCGAATAGGCGATCTTGTAGGTGCCCTCGCCCATCGCAGCGACCGCGCGGGCGCGCGTAGCGCGCCGGGTCGTGAACACATGGGCGCCGAGAAACAGCACCAGACCCACCACCATCACCAGAAGTCCCACGGTCGATCCCCTTTTTGCGTGCCGGCGTCAGACCCGACATGTCATTCCGGGGCGCACGCAGGGCGCGCGAACCCGGAATCTCGAGATTGGCTTGCATTCTTTGCAACAATATCGGGATTCCGGGTTCGACGCTAACGCGTCGCCCCGGAATGACGGTGTACAACGATCACTGCTTATCCGATGACGTTTGCTTGAGGTCGCGATTGTCGACATAGCGGATCGCGATCGGCCGGCCGGCGAGCGCGCCGCCGAGACTGGATGAGAATTTCAGCGGCAGGCAGGCATTGAGCGATGAATTGATCGCCTTCAGGTACGTCGCACGGGTGTCGGCCGACGCCCCCTGCGTGGCGAAGGTCAGCCGCGGTGGCGCGATGATCTCGCCCGTCCGCTTGAAACTGAAGCGCACCGACATCTGCATGCCCTGGCGCGCGACGTCGGTCGGCGGTGGAGTCCAACAGGAGCGCAGCGCCGCGAAGAGATCGCCGATATTGTCGAGATCGTGGTCAGGCTTGCGGTATTTGGCAGCATCGGATTCCGGCGGCACGCTCTGGATCGTCACCTGCAGGTTCTCGCCATAGGGATAGTCGATCTCGGGGATGCACGGCCCGTGATTGAAGAC
Source organism: Bradyrhizobium sp. (assembly GCF_049798375.1). Classification (GTDB taxonomy): domain Bacteria; phylum Pseudomonadota; class Alphaproteobacteria; order Rhizobiales; family Xanthobacteraceae; genus Bradyrhizobium. The sequence continues at coordinate 1,654 of NZ_JBARGP010000369.1, read as the reverse complement.
GCTGCAGAACGACGGCGTGCAGGGCGCGTTGTCGAGCACGCTGCAAGGCGAGTGCGAAAACGGCACCGGATTGATCTGATGGTGACGGCCGGCAGCCTGCGCCATCGCGCCCGCGAGCAACAGAGGCACAATCAGAACGGCGCGCAGCATCGGCCTCACACGGGTTGCAGGACACTTAATGTGACATCGATCGCTGCTGTCGCAAGTCCTGGCCATTCACGTCTGCGCGTCCCACCTGCCCACCAGGGCAGTTCCGTCAGGCGAGACGAGACGCCACATTGGGGCGAACCCAAAGGAAGCGTCCCATGTCTGATCTCACCGCCCTCGCCTCGCTCTCGTCCGCTCTCATCGCGACAGTCGCGCAAGCCGCGCCGTCGCTGGTCTCGGTCCATTCGCATCGCTCGCGCGCGTCAGGCTTCGTCTGGAAGCCCGGCCTCGTCGTGACCGCCGATGAGGCGCTGGCAGAGGACGGCGAGATCGTTGTGCTGTCGGCTGATGGCAGCGAGAAAATGGCCGTGATCGCCGGCCGCGATCACACCACCGACATCGCGCTGCTCCGCGTCGACGGCCTCACGGCCCCGCCGGCCAATCTCACCACCGACGTGCCTGCGCTCGGCTCGCTCGCCGCTATCGTCGCCGCCGACCAGGGCACGCCGATCTCGGCCCTGGCGATGATCTCCAAGTCGGCGGAGCGCTGGCGCAGCCTGCGGGGCGGCGAGATCGATGCCCGGATCGAGCTCGACACCCGGCTGCGTCGCAGCTCCGAAGGCGGCCTCGTGCTCGGTGTCGCCGGGCAAGCCATAGGCATGGCGGTCTCCGGCCCGCGCCGCACCCTGGTCATTCCGACCGCGACGCTCGCACGCGTCGCCAGCCGGCTAGAGACCCATGGCCGGATCGCGCGCGGCTATCTCGGCGTCGGGCTGCAGCCGGTGAAGCTCGATGATGGCGTCGGCGCCATGGTGATGAGCGTCGACAAGACCGGTCCTGCGGCGGCGGCGGGCCTGCGCCAGGGCGACGTGATCACGACATTCAACGACGAGAGCGTCAGTGGCGTACGCGCCCTGCTGCGCAAGCTCGGCCCCGACAGCGTCGGGAGCGTGATCGAGCTGTCAGGCTTGCGCGCGGGCGAGCCGTTCCGGTTGTCGCTCACCATCGGCGAGAGGCCGGCGCAGTGAGCGAGGCGCCAATCGTGATCGCGATCGATCTCGATAATCCAGAGCTATCCGACCGGCTCGTGGCGTTGCTCGGCAATGTCGCGGGCCTGCGGCTGGCTGCGCCGGGCGAAGCCGCCGATGTCGCGATCGTCGCGTCCGAGCCTGCGGCGCGTGATCCAAATGACTTCCAGCTCACGGCACGCGAGCACGACGTGCTGGCATTATTGGCCGAAGGCCGCTCCAACAAGGAAATCGCCCGCGCGCTAGGGATCTCCGTGCATACCGCGAAATTCCATGTCGGCCAATTGCTCGACAAACTCGATGCCACCGGTCGCACCGACGCGGTGGCGCACGCGGCACGAAGGGGAATTATTGAGCTGTAGGTGCGCGACGTTGTTGCGAATAACGTAGGGTGGGCAAAGCGTAGCGCGCCCACCATTCCGGCCGATGCTCTGTGCGGTGGGCACGCTGCGCTTTGCCCACCCTACCACGGCACCCAA
>NZ_JBARGP010000368.1:0-2597 GCF_049798375.1 Bradyrhizobium sp. | reverse complement strand
GGCGCGCGGCGCTCCTTCAACGCACGAACGTCCTCGGCGCGGTAGCGGCGGCTGCGCGAATCCACCGACGGCTCGGAGTGGATCAAGCCGCGGCTGACATACGCGTAAAGCGTTGCCGGCGAGATCGCGAGCTCCGCCGCCGCCTCGCGGGCGGACAGATAGAGGCCGGAGGAATTTTTCATATTGATTTGCATAATCAAGATTGATCAATCTGTCGACACGATCGACGTTTACGCCCGGCAACCATTTTGACAGGAGATCCGCTGTGAACATCCACGCCAAGACCCCGATCGGGCGGGACGGCGTCCCAGCCGCCGAAACCCTGCTGAGCCATGTCGACGGCGAGCAGGGCGAACTGATCATCGCCGGCGAGCGCGTCGCCGACCTCGCCGCGACCACGAATTTCGAAGGCGTGACGGCGCGGCTGTGGAGCGGAGCGAAGGGACGTACCGTGAGCGAAGCCGAGGTGCAGGCGAGCCTCGGCAAGGCACGCCAGCATACCTTCGCCCATCTGCCCGAACTGCTGGCTGCCTCCCAGGGCATGTCGATCATCGACGGCTTCCGCGTGGGTGTCGCGGCGCTGCGCGCGGAGGACGCGCTCGATCATGAGGCGACCATCGTCGGCGCCGGTCCGGTGATCGCGGGTGCGCTGGTGCAGCGCGTCAATGGTCAAGAGCCGATCGCGCCCGATCCGTCCGCAAGCCATGCCGCCGACACGCTGACGATGCTGCGCGGCCAAAAGCCAGCGCCGCGCGAGGTGGCCGCACTCGACGCCTATTTCGTGACCGTCTGCGATCACGGCATGAATGCCTCGACCTTCACCACGCGGGTGGTGGCGTCGACCCAGGCCGACCTGTTCGCCGCGGTCACCGCCGGCTATTGCGCGCTGACCGGGCCGCTGCATGGCGGCGCGCCCGAGCCCGTGCTCGACATGCTGAACGCGATCGGGACGCGCGAACGCATCAAGCCGTGGGTCGACGATGCATTGGCGCGCGGCGAGCGGCTGATGGGCTTCGGCCATCGCATTTATCGCGTGCGCGACCCGCGCGCCGACGTGCTGAAAGCCGCGATCGAAAAGCTCGCTGCCAATGGCGCTGACCTGCCCTTCGCCGGCGAGGTCGAAGCCTATATTCGCGAAGCGCTGCGGCGGAAGAATCCGAATCGGCCGCTGGAGACGAATGTCGAATTCTTCACCGCGATCCTGCTCGATGCGCTGCAGATCCCGCGGCAGGCCTTCACGCCGATCTTCGCGGTGGCGCGCGCCGCCGGCTGGACCGCGCATGCGCGCGAGCAGCAGCGCACCGGGCGGCTGATCCGGCCGAGCTCGTCCTACATCGGCGCGACGCCGGCTGTGCGGGATTGAGCGTTGAGGGAAGACAATTAGCGGCAGCGTTCAACGCTGCCGCATCACGCGCGCGATCAGGAGGCGCGCACCACGGTCTTAAGGTAATTATAGGCCTTGATGATCTCGATCAGGCGATCCTCGGTGGAGCGGTCGCCGCCATTGGCGTCGGGGTGATGCTGCTTCACCAGCGCCTTGTACTTGACCTTGACGTCTTCGAGCGTCGCGTCGGGTCCGAGGCCCATCACCTGCAGCGCCTTGCGCTCGGCGTTGAACACCTTGCGGGTCTCGGCCTTCTTCTGCGTCGTGTCGGGTCCCGGCCGCCAGCTGCCGCGCCCGTTGATCTCGGCGAACACGCTGAACGGATCGGAAGCACCGTCGAGATCGCCCTCGGCGCCACCCTTGCCTTTGGCCGAGGTGTTGGCACCCATCTTCCAGGTCGGCCGGTGACCGGTCAGCGCATCCTTCTGATAGCGCGCCACGGCCTCGGCGTTCATGCCCGAGAAGAAGTTATAGGACTGATTGTACTCGCGCACATGATCGAGGCAGAACTGCCAATATTCGCGCGCGTTCTCGCGGCCCTTCGGCGCGCGATGCGAACCCTTGTTCGTGCAGTCAGGCCACTGGCACTGCACGGCTTCGCGTGCGACCGCCGGCTGCCGCGAAGCCGCCTTTTTGGGCTTGATGCGGATGGAGTCGAAAAATTTGGATGAATCGATCGGCATGACAGACTTTGACTACGCAACGCTAAAAGCTTCAAGTCTTGACATTGCGAATACCTCAGAGGGGACGGGCCGATTGACGAAAATTATTTTGATGCGTATTGCCGCAGACCATGAGCACCAAAGACGCTATCACGAAGAAGTTGCGCGAAGCTTTCTCGCCAGAAAGCCTCGAAGTCCAGGACGAGTCACATTTGCATGAGGGCCACGCCGGCCACCGGCCGGGCGGCGAGACGCACTTCCGAGTTCATATCGTGTCGCCGGCCTTCTCCGGCAAGAGCCGGGTCGAACGCCATCGCATGATCAACGCCGCGCTGGCTGCGGAACTCGCAGGCTCGGTTCACGCGCTGGCGCTGCAGATCAAGGCGCCGGGCGAAGGCTGACGTTACGCTCGCGCAGGCAACCACGCAACGCCGCTAGAATGCGGTGCCGGCGCGCCGCGGCCTCGCCTCTTCCGCTTCGCCGCGCGGCACCGGAACGATACGGAGCGCGGTTATGCGGTTGCGCTCGCGGCGCAGGACGCGGAAGCGGAA
>NZ_JBARGP010000367.1:0-7887 GCF_049798375.1 Bradyrhizobium sp. | reverse complement strand
TCCCTCGCTGGCGGCGCTGAAAGGCTTGCGGCCGATGAATCTCTACGGCTGGAGCAAGCATCTGTTCGACATGGCGGTGGTCGCGCGCGCCGAGCGGGGGGAGAAGCTGCCGCCGCAACATGTGGGCCTCAAATTCTTCAACGTGTTCGGTCCGAACGAGTACCACAAGGGCATGATGATGAGCGTGCTGGCGCGCCGTTTCGACGACATCAAAGCCAAGCGCGTCGTAGAGCTGTTCAAGTCGCATCGCGACGGCATCGCCGATGGCGACCAGCGCCGCGATTTCATCTATGTCGACGACGTGGTGCGGGTGATGATGTGGCTGCTCGCCACGCCCGGCGTGTCGGGCCTGTTCAATGTCGGCACCGGCAAGGCGCGAAGCTTCAAGGACCTGATACTCGCAGCCTATGGCGCGCTCGGCACGACGCCCAACATCGCCTATATCGACATGCCCGAAACGATTCGCGGCAGCTATCAATATTTTACGCAGAGCGATGTCGATCGGCTGCAGGCCGCCGGCTATAACGGCGGCTTCACTCCGCTGGAGGAAGCGGTTTGCCACTATGTTGGGGGCTACCTCGATGCCACCGACCGCTATCGCTGACGCCTGCTTCGGGGACACGTAACGATGTTCGATTTTGACGCCCTGTCGCAAGCGCTTCTTAGCCAGACCGTGCTGTGCGTCGGCGACCTCATGCTGGATGAATTCGTGTACGGCGACGTGTCGCGGATTTCGCCGGAAGCGCCGGCGCCCGTCATTGCCGTCAGGCGCAGCGAGACCAATATCGGCGGTGCGGGCAACGTCGCGCGCAACATCGCCGCGCTCGGCGCGCGCTGCATCTTTGTTGGCTTGGTCGGCGACGATGCCGCAGGCAGCGCGCTTCGCGCCGCGCTCTCCCGCGAGGCCAATATCGAGAGCGTACTCGTCACCGACGCCAGCCGGCCGACGACGCGCAAGGTCCGGTTTGTGTCAGAGCATTTCTCGACGCACATGCTGCGGGCCGACTGGGAGCACGCCGTTCCCGCCGCGCCCGAAGTTGAGCAGAAGCTGATCGATACGATCCTGCCGCTGCTCGATCGCGCCGACATCGTGCTGCTGTCCGACTATGCCAAGGGCGTGCTCACCGCGCGGGTGATCCGCAATGTGATCGATGCGGCACGCAAGCGGGCCAAGCGAATCATCGTCGATCCCAAGAGCGCGAACTTCGCGATCTATCGCGGCGCCACCGTGCTGACGCCGAATCGCAAGGAATTTTCCGAAGCCACCCGCAGCCGCGCCGAGACCGCCCAGGAGATCGCATCCGCAGCGCAGGACGCGATCCAGCTTGCCGATTGCGAGGCGATCCTGGTGACGCAGAGCGAGCGCGGCATGACGTTGGTGCCGCGCGACGGCGAACCGGTCCATGTGCCGGCCTATCCCGCCAAGGTCCGCGACGTCTCCGGAGCCGGCGACACCGTCGTGGCCGTGCTGGCTGCAACGCTCGCAGCCGGTGCCGAACGCGAGGTCGCGTTGCGAATGGCGAGCGCCGCCGCGGCTGTCGCCGTCAGCAAGCAGGGCACCGCGAGCGTCACCGCCGCTGAGTTGCGGCGCAAGATCCTGCCGCATGCCACGCTCGCGGCCGAGGAGAAGATCCTCGCCACCGCTGACGATCTCGACGCCAGGCTTGCCGATTGGCGCGAGGAGGGCCTGCGGATCGGCTTCACCAATGGCTGCTTCGACATCCTTCATCCGGGCCACGTCAAGGTGCTGACCGCGGCGCGCGCGGCTTGCGACCGCCTCGTGGTCGGGTTGAACAGCGATGCCTCCGTGAAGCGGTTGAAAGGCGAGAGCCGTCCGGTTCAGAACGAACGCGCGCGTGCCGAGGTGCTGGCGGCGCTCGAAGCGGTCGACCTGGTCGCGATCTTCGAAGAGGACACGCCGATCCGGCTGATCGAGCGGGTCAGGCCGAGCGTCCTGGTCAAGGGCGGCGACTACACCCGCGAGCGGGTGGTCGGCCATGAGATCGTCGAAGCCGCGGGCGGCGAAGTGGTTCTGGTCGACATTTTGCAGGGATTCAGCACCACCGCCCTGGTCGATCGCGCCCGCGGAGACAAGCGATGAGCACGCTCGCCGGACAGTCGGGCGCGGCGTTGTCGTCACGGCGGTGGCGCGACCCGGCGGCGTGGCGGACCACGGTCGACGTGGTCGCGATCCTGCTGGCGCTGGCGCTGCCGTGGTCGACGTCGCTGGTATCGATCTTTGGCGTGGTGCTGATCGTCACCATGGTGCCGTTCCTCGATTTCGAGGCGTTCGTGGTCTCGCTGAAGCGCCCGATCTGTCTGGCGCCGATCGCGCTATTCGTGCTGGCGCTGGTCGGAACGCTGTGGTCGGACGCTGCCTGGGGTGCGCGGCTCTATGCGGTCGGACCGGCCGCGAAGCTGCTGGTACTGCCGGCGCTGTTCTATCATTTCGAGCGCTCCGAGCGCGGCACCTGGGTCTTCGTCGCCTTTCTCGGGTCGTGTGCCTTGATGGTGATCGCATCGACCATCGTCGCCTTCGATCCCGCGCTGGCGCTCAAGCCGCACGCCGATCGCGGCATCTTCGTCAAAAACTACATTGACCAGGGCCAGGAGTTTTCGCTCTGCGCCGTGGCCCTGGCCTATCCGATCGCGAATTTCGTAGGCCAGAAGCGCTGGTTGTCGGCGCTGCTGCTGCTGGCGCTCATGCTGCTGTTCCTCGCCAACATGGTCTTCATCGTCACCTCGCGCACGGCTCTGGTAACGATTCCGATCATGCTGGCCGTGTTCGGCCTCGTCCGTCTCAAGTGGCGGGCGAATGTGGCCATCGCGGTCGCCGCGATTGTCCTGGCCGCAGTCGCCTGGACCGTTTCGCCGCAACTCCGGGAGAAGGTTGCGACCTTCAGCAGCCAGTACCAGGGGTATGAGGAGAACCGCGGAATCACCTCGATCGGCGAGCGGCTGGAGTTCTGGCGCAAGTCGCTGCACTTCTTCGTCGAGGCGCCGTTGATCGGCCACGGCTCGGGCTCGACGCGGCATCTGTTCGAGCTTGCGAGCGATCATTCGAACCTTTCCTCCGGCCAGGTGATCGGCAACCCGCACAACCAGACCCTCTATGTCGCCGTGCAATGGGGTGCGCTCGGGGTCGTCATCCTCTGGGCGATGTGGCTGTCGCATCTCCTGCTGTTCCGTGGCGAGGGGCTGGCCAACTGGCTCGGTCTGCTCATCGTGGTGCAGAACATCTTCACGTCGATGCTCAACTCCCATATTTTCGATTTCCACGAGGGCTGGATGTACGTGCTGGGCGTAGGCGTCGCGGGCGGCATGACACTGAAGGCGCAGCGGCTGCAAGCGGCGGCGCAGGCGGACAGGTCGGCGCCGCTGGATGCTGCGTCATGACGCCGGCTCCTGCTGATCGCCGGGGCTCTGCATGACGCGCCTGTCCCGCCTTACATACCGCAACTTGCTGATCCTCGTTCACGACCTGCTGGCGACGGTCGTGGCGTTGTTCGCCGCGTTCTATATTCGCTTCGAGGGCCTCAGCAGCTTCTGGGACCGGGTCCCGCTGCTGCTGCATATCCTGCCGTATTTCATCGCCTTCAGCTTCGTGGTGTTCTACGCCTCCAATTTGATGACCACCAAATGGCGGTTCATCTCCTTGCCTGATGCGCTGAACATCGTGCGCGTCGCCACCATCCTGACTGTGGCGCTGCTGGTGCTCGACTACATCATTGTGGCGCCGAACGTCCGCGGCACCTTCTTCTTCGGCAAGGTAACCATCGTCCTGTATTGGTTCCTGGAAATCTCCGGGCTGAGCGCGCTGCGCTTCGCCTATCGCTATTTTCGCTACACCCGCGTGCGTTATCACGCCAAAGCCGAGGATGCGGCGCCTGCGCTGCTGATCGGCCGTACCGCGGATGCCGAGGTGGTGTTGCGCGGCATCGAGAGCGGCGCCGTGAAGCGGATCTGGCCGGTCGGCATTCTATCGCCGTCGATTGCCGACCGCGGCCAGTTGATCCGCAACGTGCCGGTGCTCGGCGGCTTCGACGACATCGAGGACGTGGCTGCTGATTTCGCCAGGCGCGGCAAGCCGATCGCGCGCGTGCTGATGGCGCCATCGGCCTTCGACCCGGACTTCCATCCAGAGACACTGCTGATGCGCGCGCGTCGGTTGCGGCTGATCGTGAGCCGCCTGCCGTCGCTCGAAAGCGGCGACGCGCCGCGGCTGGCGCCCGTCGCGGTCGAGGACCTGCTGCTGCGACCAAGCGAGAAGATCGACTATGGCCGGCTGGAAGCACTGGTCAGAGGCAAGGCGGTGGTTGTCACCGGCGGCGGTGGCTCGATCGGGGCCGAGATCTGCCATCGCGCGGTGACGTTCGGCGCCGCGCGCCTGCTGGTGATTGAGAATTCCGAGCCGGCGCTCTATGCGATCACCGAGGCGCTCGCAGCCGGCGACGAAGGCGGCGCAACGGTCGAGGGACGGATTGCCGACATCCGCGATCGCGAGCGGGTGTTCCGCCTGATTGCCGAGTTCAAGCCCGATCTGGTGTTCCACGCCGCCGCGCTGAAGCATGTGCCGATCCTCGAGCGTGACTGGAGCGAAGGGGTCAAGACCAACATATTCGGTTCGATCAATGTCGCCGATGCGGCTGTCGCCGCCGGCGCCGAGGCGATGGTGATGATCTCGACCGATAAGGCGATCGAGCCCGTGTCCATGCTCGGCCTGACCAAGCGCTTCGCCGAAATGTATTGCCAGGCGCTGGACCATGAGCTCGCTGAGCGTCCTGCGGGACGACCGCCGATGCGGCTGATCTCGGTGCGGTTCGGCAATGTGCTGGCCTCGAACGGCTCAGTGGTGCCGAAGTTCAAGGCGCAGATCGAGGCGGGTGGCCCTGTCACCGTGACCCATCCGGACATGGTGCGCTACTTCATGACCATCCGCGAAGCCTGCGACCTCGTCATCACTGCGTCCTCGCACGCGCTGGCGCCGGAGCGGCCGGGTGTCTCGGTCTATGTGCTGAACATGGGCCAGCCGGTGCGGATCGTCGAACTCGCCGAGCGCATGATCCGCCTCTCGGGCTTGCAGCCGGGCTACGATATCGAGATCGTTTTCAGCGGCATCAGGCCGGGCGAGCGCCTCAACGAGATCCTGTTCGCGAGCGAGGAGCCGCCGGTCGAGATCGGCCTTGCCGGCATCATGGCAGCCAAGCCCAACGAACCGCCAATGCAGACATTGCGCAAGTGGATCGCCGGGCTCGATCAGGCGATCGAGCGCGACGATCCCGTCACCATCAAGGCGATCCTGAAGGATGCGGTGCCGGAATTCGGCTCAAGCGCGGCCTAGGATCCGCGAGCGCGAGAAACGGCGCAGCACGATCGCAACGGCCGCGGCGCCTGCGATCAAAAGCAGGATATCGGTTGCGACCGTGTTGAGCTCGACCGATGCGATCGCGAGCGCTGCGAGCACCAGATTGAGGACGAACACCTCACTGATCACGCGCGTGACGGTAAAGCCGTTGTCGGTGGCGCGCTGATAGAAATGCGTGCGGTGCGCGGCCCAGAACGGCTCGCCGCGCAGCATCCGGCGCAGCAGGGTCCAGGTGGAATCGACGAGATAATAGAGCGGCAGCAGCAACGCGGCTGCCATGTGGCCTCGCCACGCCAAATGCAGCAGGCACCAGCCGAGCAGCAACCCGATGGGCAGGCTGCCAACATCGCCCAGGAACACCTTTGCCACGGGACGGTTGAACGGCGCGAAGCCGAGCAGGGCGCCGCACAGCGCCGCGGCGATCAGAACAGCCGGCAGCGGCAGCGCGCCGAACAGCCCGACCAGCACCAGCGTGGCGGTTACCGGCACAGCCTCCACGACTGTCATCAGATCGAGCCCGTCCATGAAGTTGACGAGGTTGACGAACCACAGCCCGGCGATCAGCACGAGGCCGCGCTCGACGGCGAGCGGCAACGCCGGCACGATCCGGAGATCGTCTGATGCCGTGAACACGACCGCTCCGATCGCGATAGCCTGAAACAGAAGCCGCGGCAGCGCCGGGATCGGCCTGATGTCGTCGATGAGCCCCACCAGTGCGATCAAGGGCACGGCGGCGATCAGCATGATTGGCAGGCGCAGATCGGTCAGGTCTGCGAAGCCGCAGCCGATCAGAAGGGTTGCGCCGATCACGGCGATGCCGGCGCCTTGCGGCGTCGGCACCTTGTGCGAGGAACGGGCATTTGGCCGTGCCAGCGCATACCGCTGCAACAGCGGCCGTAGCAGCACGATCAGGCCGGCGCAGACGATTGCGGCGGCGAGCGCGACAAAGGCGAGGGCTGCGAGGTGACGGTCAGGCGTCATCACGATGGCCCGAAATCATTCTGACGTAGAGATCGACGATGGCGCGCCCGATGATCTTTGCCGACAACTTATCCTCGACCAGCTGGCGCGCGGCACGACCATAGAGCGCACGCAAGACCGGAGATTGGGCGAGTTGCAGCATCGCCTGCGCCAGCGCCGGCGCATCCTCGATCGGGACGGTGAGGCCGGTCTGTTCATGCAGCGCGATCTCGCGGCAGCCCGGAGCGTCGGTCGAGACCAGCGGCCGGCCGCAGGCCGCAGCCTCCAGCAGGCTCACCGGGAGGCCTTCACGATGTGACGGCAGCACCGCGATGTGGCAGCGGCGCCAGAGCGTGGCGATGTCGTCGATATGGCCGAGCAAGGTGAGGCCGGGCTCGCGGCGCCATTGCGCGAGTTCGTCTGATGTCACCGAAGCTGGATTGGCGGGATCCGGATTGCCGGCGATCAGCAGGTTGAATTCATGCCCTCGGCCGCGCAGCAGGCGATGCGCCGTCACCAGGGCACGGACACCTTTGTCGGTCAGCAGGCGGCCGGCGAAGCCGAACGTGATCGGGCCAGTCGGCTCCGACAGCGGCTGAAAGCGGTCGGTGTCGACGCCCGAACCCGGGATCAGCACGATCTTGTCGTCCTTGATCCCGAGCTCACGCAGCGCTGCGCCATCGTCCGGATTCTGTACCAACACGCAGCTCGATCGTCGGTTCATCAGCCATGGCAACAGCCACACCATGACCTGCTTCAACAGCCGCGAGCGCCATGTCGCCGATGTGAAGATATAGCCGAGGCCGGTGATGGCATTGATCGCCGGCACGCTGCTGCCGATGGCCGCCAGCGACCCAAGCACGCTCGCCTGCAGGCCGGAATGATGCACGACGTCGGGCTTGACGCTGCGCTCGACGGCTCTGATCGCACGCACCACCGGCCCCGCCGCTGACGGTGACAGGCCGCCGCGCCGGAATGGGATCGGATGCAGGATGAAGCGCTCCGCGGCGATCTCAGCCGCGCCCTTGTTGACATTGGTCGCGACATGCACCTCGAAGCCGGCCTCGCGCGCGGCGCGGGCCATCGGCAGGCGGTGCATCAAGAAAGCGTAGTCCTCGTTCGCGACATACAGCAGCCGTCGCGGCGGGGCTGGCAGGGAGGCGGGCATTCGTCCAGATCTCGATCGGTCGAATGCGCCGTATAGGGCAAGCCGCGCCGTTTCGCGAGGCCTTAAACGAGCACGCGAGCTCTCCATAGTGTCGTCAGCGTGCACGACCGGATCGTGCACAGCCCCCGTGAGGTCAAGTGTACACGTTTCTCGCCATCGGGTTATTCGGCCTATATTGGCCGGCCTGATTATGGCTTAATGCTGTTCACCCGGAGCGCGGTCCCCACGTGAGCAAACTGTCGACGTACCGGCTGGTCGTATTCAGAGGCCGGCAATAGGCATCCATCACCGGAATGTAATTCGGCCTGGCTCGCAATGCGTGCTCAAGCAGCGATCGGATCCCGCTCTCCATGGACGGGCGCTCGGCCGGGCCGTACCACTCCATCTGAATCCC
>NZ_JBARGP010000366.1:0-43287 GCF_049798375.1 Bradyrhizobium sp. | reverse complement strand
GGCGTCGGCAAGCTGCCGTTCAACACCGATGGCGGCGGGCTCTGTAGCAACCATCCGGTCAACCGCGGCGGCATGACCAAGATCATCGAAGCCGTGCGCCAGCTGCGCGGGCAAGCGCATCCGAAGGTGCAGGTGCCGAACTGCGATCTCGCGATAGCGCACGGCACCGGCGGACTGCTGGGCGTCCGCCACGCCGCCTCGACCTGCATTCTGGAGCGCGTGTGATGACTGAAGCAAAGAAATATCCGGCGCCGGTGACCAATCCGGAAAGCGCGCCGTTCTGGGACGCGGCCAAGCAGGGCAAGTTCATGATCAAGCGCTGCACCGCGTGCGGCGAGCCGCATTATTTTCCGCGCACGATCTGCCCGTTCTGCTTCTCGGATAAGACAGTGTGGGAGGAGGCGTCGGGCGAGGCGACCATCTACACCTACAGTCTGATGCGGAAGTCGCCGACCGGACCCTATGCGATCGCCTATGTGACGTTGAAGGAGGGTCCGTCGATCCAGACCAACATCGTCGATTGCGACTTCGACAAGCTCAAGATCGGCCAGAAGGTGAAGCTGGTGTTCAAGCCGACCGAAGGCGCTCCGCTGCCGTTCTTTACGTTGGCTTGATGGAGATCGTAGGGTGGGTTGAGCGAAGCGATACCCACCAAGGCTTGCGCAACCGATGATGGGTATCGCTTCGCTCAACCCATCCTACGGATTTGACGACTGTTCGCGCGGCTGTCGCCAATCGGACGGTGCGCCTCTCCCCTTGTGGGAGAGGGTGGCGCGCGAAGCGCGGCGGGTGAGGGGTCTCTCTCATCCTCGAACTGAAAGTGAGGATCGCGGCGCGAACCCCTCACCCAAGCGAGTTTGACGCTGGTGCCGCTGTAGCCCTCTCCCGCAAGGGGAGAGGGCGCATCAACCGGCACCGCGGATGAGAAAACAAGAGGCGGGAGGAAACTCACAACATGCCGATCAATTACGATGAGCTGATGGCCATGACGAGCCTCGGCCAGAAGTACAGCTACGGCGATCGCGAGGTGATGCTCTATGCCTGTGGCATCGGCATGGGCGCCGACCCCATGGATGAGAAAGAGCTCGCCTTCGTCAACGAGGCCACGGCCGAGCCGCGGCCGTTGAAGGTGGTGCCGACCTTTGCCTCCGTCGCGGCGTGGGGCGCAGGGCCCGGCGACATGAAGCTGAACCGGGTGATGGTGGTCGACGGCGAACGCGACATCACCTTCCACAAGCCGCTCGCGACCGCCGCAAACATCACGGCGGATTCCTCGGTGCTGGCCGTGTCAGACAAGGGGAAGGACAAGGGCGCGGTGATCCGGCACCAGACCATCCTGCGCGACGAGCAGGGTGAGCCGCTGGCGACCTTGATGGCCTCGCGCTTCGCCCGCGGCGATGGCGGCTTTGGCGGCCCCTCCGGCGGCATCCCCGATCCGCATCCGGTGCCGACCCGCGCACCGGACCGCAGCATCGACATTGCGACCCGGCCGGACCAAGCGCTGGTCTATCGCCTCTGTGGCGACCGCAACCCGCTGCATTCCGATCCCGGCTTCGCCAAGCGCGCCGGCTTCCCGCGGCCGATCCTGCACGGCATGTGCACCTACGGCATCACCTGCCGCGGCGTGCTGCAGACCTATGCGGATTACGACCCCGCGGCGTTCAGGCAGCACGCGGCGCGGTTCTCCTCGCCAGTCTATCCCGGCGAGATCGTGACCATCGATCTGTGGAAGGACGGCGAGGTGATCTCGTTCGAGGCCAAGGTGAAGGCGCGGGGCGTCACCGTGATCAAGAACGGCCGGACGGTGTTGGGTTGACGCTCACGTCAGAACGCGGATGCTTGCTCAGGCGTCATTGCGAGGAGCGAAGCGACGACTTGTCCGCCATAGCCCGAAGGGCGACGGCGGAAGCAATCCAGAGTCTTCGACTGGGCTCCTGGATTGCTTCGCGTCGCTCGCAATGACGGCGAGAGGGCGCCCGGAACGACAACAATAACAGGGAGGACACCAATGGGATTGCTCGACGGCAAGGTGGCGATCGTTACCGGCGCGGGCGGCGGCTTAGGGGAGGCTTACGCAAAGCTGTTCGCGCGCGAGGGTGCGGCGGTGGTGGTCAACGATCTCGGCGGACCGCGCGACGGTTCCGGTGCGGACCTCACGATGGCCGAGCAGGTGGTCGCCGCGATCAAAGCCGAGGGCGGCCGGGCGGCCGCCAACGGCGCCGACATCTCGACGATGGAAGGCGGCCAGTCGGTGTTCAACGACGCGATCAAACATTTCGGCCGTGCCGACATCCTGGTCAATAATGCCGGCATCCTGCGCGACCAGACCTTTCCCAAGGCCAGCGAGGCCGATTTCGACAAGGTCATCAAGGTGCATCTCAAAGGCACCTTCTGCTGTACCCTGCCGGTGTTCCGTTGGCAGCGCGAGAATGGCGGCGGCGTCATCGTCAACACCTCCTCGACCTCGGGCCTGATCGGCAATTTCGGCCAGCACAATTACGGCGCCGCCAAGGGTGGCATCTGGGGCCTTTCCAACGTGCTGGCGATCGAAGGCCGCAAGTACAACATCCGGGTCTGGACCCTGGCGCCGGGCGCGCTCACGCGCATGACCGCGGACCTGCCGCGCTATAAGGAGAACCCGGGCGCGGCGCTCGGGCCTGATGGCATCGCGCCGGCGGTGCTCTACATGGTCTCCGACCTCTCCGGCGACCAGACCGGCAAGGTGCTCGGTGTCTCCGGCCCGCGCGGCGTGCGGGAGATGCGGATGATGGAGATGGACGGCTGGAAGCCGCCGTTTACGGGCTGGAAGGCGGAGGATATCGTCAGCCACGCCAAGGAGATCTTCTTCTCGGAGGAGCAGATCAAGATGGGCGCGCGGCGTTTCTAAGGTAACGCGTCGTTCCGGGGCGATGCGCAGCATCGAACCCGGAACCTCGAGATTCTCGGTGCGCGATTGCGCACCTGAGGGTTCGCGCTTTGCGCGCCCCGGAATGACAGATGAGAAAGCAGAGACACACATGACCAAACTCACCGCCGACGCCAAGGGCACTTTCGCGATTGCGCCGACCCCGTTCCATGATGACGGCCGCATCGACGAGGCCTCGATCGACCGCCTGGTCGATTTCTACGGCGAGGCGGGCTGTGACGGCATCACCGTGCTCGGCATCATGGGCGAGGCGCCGAAGCTCGACGCCGCCGAGTCCGAGCAGGTCGCGGTGCGCTTCGCCAAGCGCGCCAAGAACATGCAGATCATCGTCGGCGTCTCCGCGCCGGGCTTTGCCACCATGCGTGCGCTGGCGCAGAAATCGATGGATGCCGGCGCCGCCGGCGTGATGATCGCGCCGCCGCCATCCTTGCGCACTGACGACCAGATATCAGGCTATTTCAAGCAGGCGCAGGACGCGATCGGCACCGACATTCCCTGGGTGCTGCAGGATTATCCGCTGACGCTGAGCGTGGTGTTCACACCATCCGTGATCCGCAGGATCGTGATGGACAGCCCATCCTGCGTGATGCTCAAGCACGAGGACTGGCCGGGCCTGGAGAAGATCTCGGCCTTGCGAGGGTTCCAGAAGGACGGCTCGCTGCGTCCACTGTCGATCCTTTGCGGCAACGGCGGCCTGTTCCTCGATTTCGAGATGGAGCGCGGCGCCGACGGCGCGATGACCGGCTACGCCTTCCCTGAGATGCTGGTCGATGTCGTCAAGCTGTCGCGCGAAGGCAAGCGCGATGCCGCGCATGATTTGTTCGACGCGCATCTGCCGCTGGTTCGCTATGAGCAGCAGCCGGGCGCCGGCCTCGCGGTGCGCAAATACGTGCTGCAGAAGCGCAGTGCGATCGCCTCCAGCGCCCAGCGCAAGCCGGCCTCCGCCATCACCGCCGCCGCCAAGGCCGAGGTCGACTATCTGCTGTCGCGCGTGGCCCGTACTGACCGCCGCGCCAATCTGCAACCGCAATCGAGCGCCGCGGAGTAGGCGATGACCGAGCCTCGAGCCGTCCGTCAGGCCTCGACCGTGCTGCTGCTACGCGACAATGCGGCGGCCGAGATCGAATTGTTCATGATGGTGCGCCACCACCAGATCGAGTTCAATTCGGGCGCCCTGGTGTTTCCTGGCGGCAGCGTCGATGCGAATGACAAGGAGATCGCGGCTCGGCCGGAACTGTATTCCGGCGGCGGGGGGCTGGATGCGGATGTGCTCGGCTTCCGCATCGCCGGCGTTCGCGAGACCTTTGAGGAGAGCGGCATCCTACTGGCACGGGCGAAGGGCTCCGGCGTGCTGATCGATGCCGCCAGGGCACGTCAGATCGAGGCCGCGCATCGCGTCGCGCTGTGCGAGGGCAAGACCTCGTTCCTCGACGTCGTGGCCGGCAACGACCTGGTGCTGGCGCTGGACGCGCTGGTGCCTTACGCGCATTGGATCACGCCGGAAGGCATGCCGAAGCGGTTCGACACCTGGTTCTTCCTGGCGGCCGCGCCGCCGGACCAGCTCGGCGTCCATGACGGCAAGGAATCCACCGATTCGATCTGGCTGTCGCCACGCGAGGCGCTGGCCGGCGGCGAGAGCGGTCGTTTCAAGCTGCCATTCCCGACCACAAGGAACCTGATCCGGCTCGGCAAGCAGGCCAATGTCGCTGCGGCGCTGACCGATGCCAGAGGCATGGACATCGTCACCGTACTGCCGGTGATGACGAAAACCCCCGATGGCGGGCGCCAGCTGCGCATTCCCCGCGAAGCCGGCTATGATGGCGAGGTTTTCGAGGTCGGCGCGGTGGGCTAAGGCATTAGGGATGTAGCGTAATGTTGCATCCCCCGCATCATTTTGTTCGTAATTCGTTCTCCAGGCCGCGGCGCGGCTGATATATAGTGCGGTTCCGAACCGGATCCCGAAGAGTATGCCAGCAGCGTTCGCGGCGGTTTTCAATCGTATCAGGTCGATGTCCCTGTCAATCGGGCAACTGACCTTTGGCAGCTTTCTGCTGCTGCTCGCGGTGATCGCTGCGACCAGCATGGCGAGCGTGGTCGCGATCCGGCATATCGACGCCACCTTTGCCGAGCTGCAGCGGCTGCAGGACGTCGGCGACCTCGCCGAGGAGATCGACCGCCGCATGAACGAGCTGCGGCTCGCCGCGCGTGATTTCGTCACCGATCCCGGCGCGCGCTCCGACCGCGTGTCACCGGCAGCCAGCGAGCTGAGCGCGCTTTTGAAGAAGACCCGGCTCGGGCTCGCGCCGGAACAGCAGGCGATGATCGACGGCGTGTCGCAGCGGCTGGCCAATTATCGCGAGGGGATCGATCGCGTCGGCGCGCTGATCGCCCACCGCGCCGAGCTGCTCAATACGCTGCCGGCGACGCGGGTCCGGTTCGAGGGGGCGATCGCCGAGGTCCCGGACCGCAACACGGCGCGGGCGCTGTTCCGGCTGCAGAACCAGATCAATGGCGCGCTGCTCGCGCATGACCCGGCCGCCGCCGAGCAGGCGGCGCGGAGCATGAAGGCGTTACAGGTCGACGACGCCAATCTGCGCACCGCCGCCGACAGCTATGCCGACGGCATTATCGCGATCGCAGGCACCGAGGACCAGATTGCACGCCTCGACAAGGAGGTGCTGGGCACCGAGGGCCGGCTGATCGGCCGTGTCACCGAGCTGCTGCGGGCGCTCAGCGCGCAGCAGGGCAAGGTGCTGTCGCGCGATTTCGCCCGGACCCTGGCCGAGACCAAATGGCAGAGCATCATTCTCGGCACCTCCGGCGTGTTGATCGGCATCTTCGCCGCTTTGTTCGTGGTCCGGCGCACCGTGCGGCCCCTGGTCTCGATCGCCGGCTCGATCCGTGCGCTTGCGGCCGGAGAGAAGGAGGCCTCGATCCCAGGGACCGATGTCGAGAACGAAATCGGCGATATCGCCCGCGCAGCCGAGGTGTTCCGCCGCACCCTGGTCGAGGCCGATGCCGCCCGCGAGGCCGCGGTGCGCGCGCTGGCCGAGCAGCGGCTGGCGGAGGAGAGCTATCGCAAGCTGTTCGAGGCCTCGATCGACGGCATCTATGTCACGACCCCCGGCGGCCTGATTGTCAACGCCAACCCGGCGCTGGCGCGGATCATGGGCTACGACTCGGCCGAGCAGCTGATCCGCTCGGTCGGCGATGTCGCCGAGACGATCTACGTCCATCCGGAGGCGCGTGAGGAATTCCAGGCCTTGATGGCGCGTGACGGCATGGTGCGCGATTTCGAGTACCAGGTGCGCCGGCGCGATGGCGAGATCCGCTGGCTGTCCGACAGCTCGGCCGCGGTGCGCGACGATGACGGCGAGGTGGTGCGCTATGAGGGCAGCGTGCGCGACATCACCGACCAGAAGCGCGCCGAAGAGGCGATCGCCGAAGGCCGCAAGTTGCTGCAGGAGGTGATCGACACCGTGCCGGCGGTCATCAACGTGAAGGACCGCAACCTGCGCTATGTGCTGATGAACCGCTATATGGCGGGCATTTTCAGCGTCGATCCGAAGGATGCGCTCGGCCGCACCACCGGCGAATTGATGGCGCGCTACGGCGCCGACAAGACCGATGCCAACGACAAGCGGGTGCTGGCGACCAAAGGCGGGCTCGGCTTCTATGAAGAGGAGTACATGGATTCCGCCGGCCATATGCGGCAATGGCTGGTCAACAAGATGCCGTTGCTCGATGCCGGCGGTGAGATCGACCGGATCGTCACGGTGGCGCTCGACATCGGCGCACGCAAGAAGAGCGAGCGCGAGATGCTCAAGGCCAAGGACGCCGCCGAGACCGCGCTGCGCAATCTGCGCGAGACCCAGGCTTCGCTGATCGAGGCGGAAAAGCTGGCGGCCCTGGGACGGATGGTTGCGGGCGTCGCCCACGAGGTCAACAATCCCGTCGGCATCAGCCTGACGGTGGCCTCCGCGCTCGAACGCAAGACCGAGCGGTTCGGCGAAGAGGTCGCGCGCGGCGAGCTCCGGCGCTCCAGCCTGAACGATTTCCTCGACACCAGCCGCAACGCGGCGGGGCAGCTCGTCGCCAACCTCAACCGTGCCGCCGAACTGATCCAGTCATTCAAGCAGGTCGCGGCCGACCGCAACTATTCCGACCAGCGCAGCTTCGATCTTGCCGATCTCACCGAGCAAGTGGTGATGAGCCTGCGGCCGGGCCTGCGCAAGCACAACCTCACGCTCAATGTCGACTGTCAGCCCAATCTCGTGATGAACAGCTATCCCGGTCCCTATGGCCAGGTGCTGACCAATTTGTTCCTCAACGCGGTTTCGCACGCCTTTCCTGATGGTCGTCAGGGCATGATCACGATCCACGCGCGCGAATCCGGCCGCGACAATGTCGAGATCGTGTTCTCGGACAATGGTTGCGGCATGAGTCTCGACGTCCGCCGTCGCGCCTTCGATCCATTCTTCACCACTCGCCGCGACCAGGGCGGCACCGGGCTCGGGCTGCACATCGTCTACAACATCGTCACCAACCGGCTCGGCGGCCGGCTGGATCTCGCGTCCGAACCGGGTGAAGGCACGCGGATCCAGATCATCCTGCCGCGCACCGCGCCATTGGAGCAGGCCGCGGAGTAGGGATCAATCAGGCACGATCAGGTATACTTCTTGTCGCGCTCTAAAAGCTCGATCGAGATGCCCTGCGGCCCGCGGATGAAGCAGATGCGCACGCCGGGCCGGATCGTGGTCGGCTCGGTGGTGAAGATGACGCCCTTGGCCTTGAGCTGGGCTGCCGCCGTGTCGATGTCCTTCACCGCGAGGCCGAAATGATCGAGCCCTTGATGGGGCGTCACCGGCGACTCGTTGACGCCGTCGCCCGGTTTGACCGGCGCGATGAAGATGCTGGCACCGCCGAGCTTGACGTCGATGCGGCCGGGGTTGCGGATGATCTCGCCGCCGAGCATGTCCTGGAGCCAGGTCGCGGTCGCCTCCGGGTCGGAGGTGCGCAGGTGGATATGATCCCAGGTGACGTTCAGCATAGGTGCGATCTCTCTCGAAGTGGCAGGCTGAGAAAACGGGTGGGGGTCGCACGTTAGCTGCCGATGTCCTTCAAGGCCATCCCCCGGTCACGGCATTCGAAGCCGGCTTGCGGATTCGCCTTCTAATTGTCGATTTCGCATGCAACCATCGCAGCGTTCGCGGGTTGACGCTCCAAGCGCGCCCATGCGCTGATCGATGGTGCTGAGATGAGCACTGGGCTCTGTCGTTCGTTGTGGCGCCGATTCAACCGGATCGGTTCTTCCCTTGGCAGGCCGCGCGAGGCCGGAGCAGGGCGCCTGAAAATATTAACCGCACTCGCAGTGGCGCTGGTGCTGCTGGTCGGGGCGGGAGCTTGGCTCGTCATATGGGTCGACGATAGCGAGAGCGCTGACGGTGGCCTGATCCACGTCGCGGGCGACGTGACCGACACGACCTCAGCCAGCCAATCGGTAAAGCCGAACGCTTCCGGTCAGGCCAACGGCAATCAGGCCAACGCAAATCAAACCACTGGAAGCGCTGATCCGTCGACTGTGGGAATGGCAGTTCAGGGCGGAGCAACTCCGGCCACGACGGCGCCTGCAGCGGCCGCCGGCCAAAGCCAGGCCTATGCCGCGCCCCAGCCGACCGCACCGGAGGACAAGCCAACAGCGTCGCTCGAGCCACCGGCTGTTAACGGCCTGCGGATCTCCTCGCAGTCCTGGCGCAGGGGCGGGCTCGGCTCGAAGGCGCTGGTGACCTTCACGTTACGGAACGACAATCCCTACGCGGTCAAGGATCTCGAGCTCGCTTGCGCCTTCAGCCGTCGCGACGGCAGTCACCTCACGGATCGTGCGCGGATCGTGCCAGGTACTGTGAACATGAAGAGCCGCAAGACCTTCACCGCCTTTCACGTTGGCTTCGTCAACGTTAACGCCAGCAAGGCAAAATGCACCCTGGTGGCCGCGAGCAAAACCTAATTAAGTCACGCAAAGTTTCCTTCCGTGTTTGAACCGGCGTGACCATGTAGGGAACATATTCTCGTGGTCCCCCGTTGGGGGATGGTCCGGCGAGCCCCGCGCGGACGGAGTGGTACGGTTATGCCCGTTTTGCGCTATTTCGTGTTTGTCGGTGGGGCGCTGTTGGCGCTGCTGTTTGTCTGTAATGCAGTGGTCGCGCCAGTCCCGCTCCCGGCAACACTAAAGTCCGGCTCCGATCTGCCGACGATACGGATCCGATCCGAGCGCAAATGGCCCGAGCGGGTCGTAATCGACACCACCGTATCGAGGGCGCTGGTCGAGACCGCCCAAGCGGATGCGATCAAGGCTGACATAGCCAAGGCCGACCTTGCCAAGGCTGCCCCTGCGTTGCAGGCTAGCACTATGGCTGACACGCAGAAGACGAAGGTGCGCGACGCATTCGCGCAAATGGGAACGGTAGCGCCAAAGGGCATATCTCCCGCAAAGCTGGTCGACAATGGCGCTATCAAAGCGGCCGAGCCGGCCACACTCAAAGTTGCCGACGCCGCTGTGCCGAAGGTGACGGAAACCAAGACCAAGCCCGAGCCTAGCCGGACCGAAGCGAAACCGAAGCGCAGAATTGCGAAGGCCCATGCATCACGCCCAATGATGCTGGTCGCCCAGCAGCCGCAACCGCATTTCGGCTTCTTCGACTCGATCTGGTGAAGGCCGGGTCCGCTCGGCCATCGATGATCCCTCTCAGCGCGGCATATGCCGTTGCTTTGCTTGACTAGCTTTCGTGGCCTCTCAAGCCGCTCCGGCGCGCCAGCGATGTGATGCTTGGGGGGACGATCTCTGGCGCGATCTTTAAGGGCAGGCTTTCGAAGTCCGGTGTGCGGCCCGTCGAATGGAATTGACTGGCGTCTTCTGCAGCGCTGCCGCTGCGTCGAGGAGAATTCTGCCTGCGCCGGCACATCGCGACGTCATTGAAGAAGTCACACAATCAGCGCCATCGGGCGCCGCTTACCCTGCAGATGCAGGAAATGGTGCGAGCCCTTCTCGGATGGCTTGGCGGCAGAGAAGCTGCACGAACTTCCATATTGGCCGCTAGCTGCGACGGCGCCACGGCTTCGATCCGATTAGGTCAGTGTGCGCGCGCGCGCCTGAGCTGCTCCTGGGCGTCCGACGCCTCTGGGACCAGACTCGCGTCAAGGTGGCGTGTGGAGTCTTTTTCGACAATCTCGTACCCACAATCATCGAGCCAGGCGATCAAACGGTCGGCCATGGCGTAGTCCCAGCTGGGGTAGGATCGGGCGATGACTTGGCGTGGTGTAAGCTTGCGAGACATGCTTGTACCCTTCGACCTTCTCGGCTCCCGCCCGTCAACCTGGAGACCGAGCGGTGGTTCCGGATACCATTTGTCGTGGCGGGGCGACAGCTGCACATATGGATGCGCAGCGAGCGTTCTGCCACCGTCGTTAGCGATTGGTTGCATCACGAGGTCGTAAGGTTCGGGCTTTTCGCAGGCGCTCGTATGACGTGCTCGTGATGTCGCGAGGACGCCGATCCGGCGGAAGGTGAGAGAGACGTCAGCTCAGCAGGCGTGCATGAGTTCGGGCAACGTCGGCTGATCCAGCAGAGGGGCGACGACGTCGGTGTTGGTCTCCGACTTCTGCACGATTTGGTAGCCGCAATCCTGGAGCCACGCGATCAGTCGATCGGCCATGGCGTAGTCCCAGGTTGGGTAGGAGCGGGCGATCACTTGGCGCGGCGTAAGCTTACGAGACATGACTAAATACCTACCTGTTTCCTCCGCCTGCCCGCCCGAGAAACCCCGGGCAAGATCACGATCCACCAGTTGTGCGGAAAGGCCTTGATGGACTTGCGGGCAGCTCTTTTTTAGCTGCTTTAGCTCTTCTCTAATCAGCAAGTTCCGCTTTTTTTAGATGAAAATCGGCTTTTTTTGTTACGGCGCTTCGCAATGTGAGTGCATGCGGCTCCGCGTCGCGCTGCGCGTTCGACATTTCGATACGCCGACGTCATACAGCGGCCATCGGATATAGCGCGCACCTGATACTACTACGATAGTTAGTCGAGATTGCAGCTCGCGCGATTGCTTCATCTTGCTGCGGCGCTCAAGCATTGCGGTCGTGCGTTCTTACTGCCGCGCGTTGTTCTTGCGACGAGATCGGAAGCTATCCGCACGTCTTCCGTGCCAGCGATCTCTCAGCCCGTGCAGCGAGATTGCGATCTTCGAGCGCGACGGTATCAGCAGCGCCGGCCTGGATGAGAGATTGGCGTTGGCGGCACTCCCGCGTCATGGCGCGGTATCGCCCCCACATGATTGGCGATCTGGATAGCGGCGAGCCCGACGCTGCTGGAGGCCGCCATCACGCCGCCATCACGACGACGATAGCGCGATCGTTCCGCTGACCGCGTTGGATAACGGCTTCGATCCGGCAGTCCCGATTGGCGAGCTGGAGGACAAAGCGCTTCCGATGGCGTTCGCTCGCCCGAGAAGCTTATTGCGCTTGGGGATTGGCAGAGGATCAGCTGGGGTCGGTGCCCGCTACGTTGTACGGAAATGGCGCGCTCGGAAGGATTCGAACCTCCGGCCCTCGGAATCGAAATCCGATGCTCTATCCAGCTGAGCTACGAGCGCATCTGCTCCGGCCGCGAACGTCCGGCCAGCGGCTTTTCGGATACCAGACTTGAGCGGGGAGGGCCAGCGGTGCTGTCCGCTCCCGGAGAAGATAATCCCGTCTGCGGGATGTCCGCCGCGCGTCTCACGCGGCATGACCGTCAGAAGCAGGGATGGCGGCGGCCGTCTTGGCCAAGATAGGCGGCCGCGCTCTGATAGCAGTGGTTGGTCGAAGGACCATCATAATAGGCGAAGGTGCCCGGCAGCGGGCCCGGGCCATAATTGTGCAGATAGCTGATCGGATAGGGCAGGCCGAGATAGCCGTGGTGCCAATGATGATGATGACGGTGCCGGGCGTGCGCTTCCGAGAGAGTGGGAACAAGACTCGCTGACACAATCAGGGCGGCGAGGACCAATTTCGATGTGCTCATCTTGCTTTTTTCTCCGGAACTCGGGCCAACGCCCCACTTTGCCGAGGACAATCTAACCCGAACACGCCGCAAAAGCTGCGGAAAAACAGCGAAACGGTGGCCGCATTGCCAAATTTTCGACCGTTTCTCAATGCTTAACCGATTCATAACAGAGTCTGGCAAAAGTCTTTGCGACGAAGGATCTGGGGTTAGCGCCTGCTGAAGATCGATTGGGGTCCCGTCCGCTGATGCGCCGCCTGCTTCCGCTGCTGCTGCTTACGTTGAGCCTCGCCTCGCCGGCGCGCGCCGATATGCACATCACGCGCGACCACGGCGGCTATATTGAGGAATACAAAGCCAGGTATCAGCACGTCCGCGATACCCATCAGCGCGTCATCATCGACGGCATCTGCAACTCGGCCTGCACGCTGGTGTTCGGCATCGTGCCGCTGAACAAGATCTGCGTCACGCCGCGTGCCAGCATCGGCGTCCATGAAGCCTATTACGACAAGTCGTTCACGTTCGGGATCAAGGTGACGAGCCTCGAGGGCACTTCGGAATTGATGTCCTATTATCCCGACCCCTTGAAAGACTGGATTCGCCGCAACGGCGGGCTCACCACCGAGATGAAGAAGATCAAGAACGGGGCCGAACTCTGGAAGATCGTCGATCCCTGTCCGGACGCCTGGTAGGCGAGGGGCCCATCAGGGCTTGGTCGTCGAAGGCCGTGATGCCGCCTGGTTGGCTTCGGTGGAGACCAGCAGCACGGGTACCCGCGATCGGGCCAGCACCGCGGCCGCAACGGATCCGAAATCCAACGTCTCGCCCTGCAGCCGGTCGACGCCCAGCACGACCAGATCGGCACCCGCCGTATCGATCTCCTGCAGGATCGCCCGCTCGGGCGCGGCGCTGGCGTGAACGCGTGTCGTGACCGCAAGCTCGTAGCGTGCAGCGATCGCCGCCGTCTCCCTCAGAACCTGAGACGCACGCTCCTGCGCTCCATCCGTCGTCCCGCGGCGCGTGCCTTGATCGCGCGTGGTCGAGACGTAGATGAGGTGGAGCCGGGCTGCGCGGACGCGGGCAATGGCGATCGCGACCTCCGCGCCGCGCCGCGACACGCCGCTGCCGGACACCGGCACCAGGATGCGAAGATCGCCCGTTAGCAGCGTACCGTGGCCGCTGTCGGCGGCTTGCACCAGCGCCAACGGCCCCTCGAAGCCGGCTGCGAGTTCCTGCAGCGGGCCGCTGAAGCGGCCATCCGCCGTCAGCACCGGAGAGAGGCCGATCAGCAGCAGGTCGAACCCCTTGCGCGCCTCGTCGGCAACCACCTCGCGCAACGTCGTTCTGAGTTTTGGCTCCGGGACACGCGTGGTCACGTCGATCTCGCCATGCACGCCGCCTTGCCGCGCCGCCTCCTTGACGATCGTCTCCGAGCTTTCCGCAGCGTGCAGATGAGGATCGACCTGAAACACGGTGGTCGGCAGCGCTCGGGGCGCGGCGAGCCAGCCCGCAACCTTGGCGGCGAGCTCGGCATTGCCGCCGTCATCAACCGCCAGCAACAGCCGTTCGAGGTTGCCGACAAAGCCCTTGTCCTCGAATTCCTCGCGATCGAGCCGGTCCTGCTCCTCGCGGCGCGGCGGCAGCCGGGCTAGCGCGCCGCGCAGCATCGGCGGCATCGCGAGCGTGGTCAGGATCGCCATGGTGACGATCATCGAGAACAAGTTTTGCGTCAGCACTCCCATCGACAGGCCGATCGAGGCGATGATCACCTCGGTCGAGCCGCGCGCGTTCATCCCGCTGGCGAGCGCCAGGGATTCCCGCCGCGTCAGGCCGCCCGCCGCACCGCCGGCCAGGGCGCCGGTGAACTTGCCGACGCTGGCGATCACGATCAGCGCGGCCGTGAACAGCAGGAGTTCGGGGCTGCCCAGCTTGGTCAGGTCGGTGCCGAGGCCGGCGAGGCCGAAGAACACCGGCATGAACAGGCTCGCGATCAGGCCGCGCAGCCGTTCGTCGATCTGCTTGGTCAGGATCGGGGACTCACCGACCAGGACGCCCGTGATGAAGGCGCCGAGCACCGTATGGACGCCGATCAAATGCGTGATCAGCGCCATTGTGCTCATCAGGAGCAGGATCACGGTGACCACAGGCGAGGCGCTGACGAGATGGTCGTTGGCGAGGCGGATCAGCTGGAACACCAGCCGCCGTCCCAAGGTGAAGCTGAAGACCAGGAAGGCGATCGTGCCCAGCAGCGCCTTGCTGATCGAGGCGAGATCGATGCTGCCCTGCGAGGCCAGGCTGAAGATCACAGCGATGATGATCCAGCCGAGCGTGTCGTCGATGATCGCGGAGGCCACGATGATCTGGCCGACATTGCGGCGCATGAAGTTCATCTCCCGCACCACCACAGCGACGATCTTGATCGAGGAGATCGACAGCGCGGTGCCGAGAAACAGCGCCGCGACCAGCCGCGCTTCCGGACGCGGCAACAGGCCTTCCGGCATGAACTCGCCGAGCGCGAAGCCGCAGGTGAACGGCAGCACGATGCCGAACAGCGAGATCGTCACCGCGGGGCGGCCGACCTTACGGACCAATTTGAGATCGATCTCCATCCCGGTCAGTAACAGCAGCAGCAGGATGCCGAACTGCGCGATGCCGTCGAGCATCGCCTTCTGCGCCGGATCATGCGGAAAGATCGCGACCTGCGCCGACGGCCAGATCCAACCGAACAGCGAGGGCCCAAGCACCAGGCCGGCCAGCAACTCGCCGATCACCGAGGGCTGGCCCATCCGCTGCATCACTTCGCCGAGCCCGCGGCCGACGCCGATCAGCAGCGCGATCTGGACCAGCAGCAGGAATTCGGAGCCGGCTTTGCCGCCGCCGCCCTCGTCGGCATAAGCGAGCGACACGGTCAAAACAGTCACGGTCAAAACGGAAACGACGCCGCCCCAGGTGACCATAGCGGCATTGAGACGGAGCCACCGGCCAGCGACCGCCCTCGTGGACCGCATTGCGTCCTGCCTATCCATGCGCCGGGCTAAGCCGGTCCGCCGGATTAAGTTCCACGCGCCGCAAGGGCGCGTGGCCGTCCGCATTCACACCCTTGAAACGAGGCAATCCAGCACCGGACAGTCCCCACTCGGGCGCTGGATTGCATCGCGGAAGCAGGCGGCCCATTCCGGCCATGCTTCCTTCGGGCCGCGACCGTCTCAGCCCTTCTTGTAGCCCTTCTTGGCCTTCTTTGCTTTCTTGGTGACGGCTTTCTTGGTCGCCTTCTTTGCAGTCTTCTTGGTGGTCTTCTTCGCCGCCTTCTTGGCGCTCTTCTTGCCCGAGGTCTTGGTTGCGGCCTTCTTGGCCTTGGCTGCGGCGCGCTTCGGAGCAGCCTTCTTGGCAGGTTTGGAAGCGGGCTTGGCGGCGCGGCGGACCTTCTTGATCACGGTCGCGACGGCTTCCTTGGCAGCGTCGGCGGCGGAGTTGATCGCATCCGTCGCCTGGTCGATGAGTGGCGTGTCGTCCATCGGATCCCCCGATCTGTTGATAACAACGGTAACGATAGCTGGATTCTTCGAGCTGTCAAAGCGAACAACAAACTACTCATCCCTTGCGTGCGCGTGCGTAGGCGGCCAGCGCGCGTTCGCGGGCCATCTTGTGGTCGACGATCGGGGCCGGATAGTTGCCGTCGAGCGTGACGCCGGCGCTCGCCAACTCAACCGGCGTGGCGCTCCAGGGACGCTGGATCAGGGGCGCCGGCAGCGCCGCAAGCTCGCCCACCCAACGCCGGACATAGGCGCCGTCCGGATCGAATTTCTCGCCTTGCAACACAGGGTTGAAGACGCGGAAATAGGGCGCTGCATCGGCGCCGGAGCCCGCGACCCACTGCCAGCTCGCCGGATTGCTGGCAGCATCGGCATCGACCAGCGTGTCCCAGAACCAACGCTCGCCATGGCGCCAGTCGATCAGGAGATGCTTCACCAAGAAGGACGCCACCACCATCCGGACCCGGTTGTGCATGGTGCCGGTGTGCCAGAGCTCGCGCATGCCGGCATCGACGATCGGATAGCCGGTTCGGCCGCGCTGCCAGGCCCGTAAGCCCGCATCGTCGTGCCGCCAGGGGAAGGCGTCGAAGGTGGCCTGCAGGTTGCGGGTCGCGAGATCAGGCCGGTCGTGGAGCAGATGCCGGCTGAACTCGCGCCAGCCGAGTTCGCTCATGAATTTGTCGATGCCGCCAGCCGTCACCGGCCGCGCCGCGGCGGCAAAGCGGGCGGCGTGCCAGACCTGCCGCGGGCTGATCTCGCCGAAGCGCAAGTGCGGCGAGAGGCGCGACGTGCCGTCCTGGTCGGGACGGTCGCGGTCGGCGACATAGGTCTGCACGGTGGTTTCGAGGAAGGAGGCCAGGCGCGCTTGCGCCGCGCGCTCGCCGACCTGCCAGGTCTCGCGCAGGCCGCCGGCCCAGTCCGGCGCCGTCGGCTCGAGTTCGAGCTGCTCCACGCTGAGACCGGAGATGCCGGCGACGGGCGTGAGCGACTTTGGCGCCGGCAGCGTTTGTGGCGGATCGCCCAAAGCGACCAGGCGTTTCCAGAACGGCGTGAACACCCGCGGGCCGCGGCCATCCTTGCCGCGCAGGCGCAATGGATCGACCAGCAAATCGTCGGCAAAGCTGTTAGATTCGATCCCGAGCATCGCGAGCGCCTCGTCGACGTCCTTTGCCACATCGCGTTGCGGCGCCTGGGCGACGTCGTTCCAGAACACGGCGCTCGCATTGCTCTCGCGCGCCACCGCCGGCACGACGGTCGCGGCCGCGCCGCACCGGAGCACCAGGTCGTTTCCGATTTCGCGCAGCCTCGTTTGCAAGGACCGAAGCGATTGCGCCAACCACCAGCGCGTGGCGCCGCCGAGCGGACGCAGGCCCGGACTGTGCTCGTCGAATACGTAGAGGCAGATCACGGGGGCGCCGCGCTCCGCGGCGGCGGCCAGCGCCGGGTGATCTGACAGTCGCAGGCTCTCGCGGAACCAGACGATAATGGGCAAAGCGGTCATGCTTGCAGGTACCGTTCTGCCGGTCCGGTGGTTTTCACCGTAGTTTCACGGTGACGCAAATTAATCGGGATGAAAACCGGATCACGGAATTTGGGATGGATTGGCATTTTGATAGGTCGAAACTCTTGTCCGTCAAGCTCAAGCTCGGGACCAAGGCGCTGCTTGGCGCCGCCTTCGTCATCGCTCTCAACACGGCGCTCGTGGTCGGCGCGGCCTATTGGTCGCTGTCCTCGGACTTCAACGCACGCGCCAAGCGCGACATCGAGGACAATCTGCGCACTTTGGCGCTGACCTTCACGGAGGTGTTTCCGGACGCCAAGGTGACCCTGCAGGACAATATCGTCCGCCAGGTCGAGATTGCAAAATTCCCCGAGCTCAAGGATCACGGCATCGTCGATCGCGCCGTCGGCTATGTCGGCGGCAACGCGACCCTGTTCGCCTATGACGACGCGGGCGACCAGTTCGTGCGCCGCTCGACCAACGTCAAGAAGGAGAATGGCGAGCGCGCGGTCGGCACGCATCTCGCCGCCGATCATCCCGGGCAGGCGCTCCTGCGCCATGGCCAGGCTTATACGGGACCGGTGAACCTGTTCGGCAAGTCGTTCATGACCACCTATTTCCCGGTCACCAATCCCGCGGGCAAGGTGATCGGTATCCTTTATGTCGGCATCCCGATGGCGCAGCTCGATGCGATGCTGACGCAGGCGATGCGGACCATGATCATGGCTGCAGGCTTCGCAGCGTTGCTGGTTCTCTGCCTCACGCTCGTGGTGGTACGGCGTGTCACCAAGCCGCTGGCGGCAGTGACGCATGCGCTGACCGCCATTGCGGAAGGGCGTAGCGATGTCGCGATCGATTGTGATGATCGCGGCGACGAGATAGGCGAGATCGCCCGCTCGTTGGCCGTGTTCCGCAGCGCCTCCAGCGAGCGCCGGCGCATGCGCGAGGAGCAGGTGGCATCGATCGAGGCCGCCGCCGAGCAGCGCAAGGCAGAACTGCGGCGCTTCGTCGACGGCTTCCAGGATTCCGTTGGCGGCATCATCGATCACGTGCTGAGCTCGTCGGGTGAGTTCGAGCGCGAGGCGCGCCAACTGACGCAAACCGCGCGCGCCACGGCGGACTTGTCCGGCCAGTCGGCCGGCGCGTCGGAAGCTGCCTCCGAACATGTCCGCACCGCGGCCGCGGCCTCGGACGAACTGTCCGGGTCGATCGCCGAGATCGGCCGCAGGGTGCGCGAGTCCAACGAGATCGCGGCCGAGGCGGTCAAGCAGGCCAGCGCCACCGACCAGCGCATCAAGGAACTGTCGGAAGCCGGCGCCCGGATTGGCGACGTCGTCAAGCTGATTACCTCGATTGCCGAGCAGACCAATTTGCTGGCGCTGAATGCGACCATCGAGGCGGCTCGCGCTGGCGATGCCGGCCGCGGCTTCGCCGTGGTCGCCCAGGAGGTCAAGACCTTGGCCGGCCAGACGGCCAAGGCGACCGAGGAGATCTCCAGTCAGATCGCCAACATGCAGACCGTGACCCAGGAATCGGTCGACGCCATCAAGGCGATCGGCCACACCATCGAGCGCATCAACGGCATTGCGACCTCGATCTCGGCCGCGGTCGAGCAGCAGCGCGCGGCAACGCAGAATATCACCCAGAGCGTCCGCTCGGCGGCAAGCGGCACGGCCGAGGTCGTCAACACTGTCCGCAGCGCTGCCCGCGGGGCCGACGAGACCGGCGAGAGCTCGAACAAGATGTTTGCCTCGGCACAGTCGCTGTCGGGAGAAAGCCTGCGACTCAAGGCCGAGGTCGACAAATTCCTCGACGGCATGCGGGCGGCGTAAGCCGCCTGTCGTTCTCGAATGGCCGGCCGGGGCGGTCAGCGCGCGGAGCCGTAGATCGCGACGGCATTGTCCGCCGACACGAGGCCGCTCTCGAGATCGTCGCGCAGAGCCTCCGGCGCGCGTTCTCTTGGATCTCCGATGCCGGCGCCGCCGGGTGTCATCACCACAAGGCGATCATCTGGCGGGATGATCTGAAAGCCCTTGCCACGCAGCTTCTTGCCCGACTTCAGGCCGACATAGCCGGCCTCGCCATTATGGCCGCCGTCGCGGCCACGCGGCGGATGGTCGATGCGGTCGAACGCTGCCAGAATATCGAACGGCGCATCGACGCCACTCGCCACCTCGATGATCTGGCCGAGGCCGCCGCGGGTGCGGCCGGCGCCGCCGGAATCGGGACGCAGCTCCTTGCGCCAGAAGATCAGCGGCGTCTGCGTCTCGGCGATCTCGACCGGCGTGCCGCGGACGCCGGAGGGATAGGCGGTGGCGGACAGGCCGTCCTTGGCGAAGCGGGCGCCGGTACCGCCATTTGAGGTCACCGCCATCGAGAACCCGTAATTGCCGCCGGTGCCCGAGCGGGTCTGGCCGCGGACGATGAGATTCCACAGACACGAGGTGCCTTCGGCCGGCACCCGATCGGGGATGATCTGACGCAGACAGCCGAACACGACGTCCGGCAGCATCTGACCGACGATATGGCGCGACGCCACCGGTGCCGGCTTCGGCGCATTGAGGATCGCGCCCGATGGCGCCGACACCGTGAGCGGCGCCAGCGAGCCGGCATTGTTGGGGATCTGCGAAGCGACCACGCAGCCGAGCCCGAACACAGTGTAGGCGGTGGTGTAGGACAGGGGCACGTTGATGCCGAATTTCGAGGCGGGCGAGGTGCCGTCGAAATCGACATGGATGCCGGTGTGCGAAATCGTCAGCGCCGCGCGCAAGGTCACTGGGGCGTCATAGCCGTCGACGGTCATCTCGTTGTACCAGGTGCCCTTGGGGAGTTCAGCGATCTCCGCCAGCACCGCCTCGCGAGAGCGGTCGCAGACGTAGTCGCCGAGCGTGTCCAGCGTGTCGATGCCGAATTCGGCCATCATCTCGACCAGCCGCTGACAGCCGACATCATTGCAACCGGCCAGCGAATAGGTGTCGCCCTCGGTGTCAACAGGCAGCCGCGTGTTGGCGCGGATGACAGCCATCAAGGTCTCGTTGACGACGCCCTGGTCGATCAGCTTGAGCATCGGAATGTACAGGCCTTCCATGAAAACGTCGGTGCCGTCGGGTCCGAAGCCGATGCCGCCGATGTCCATCAGATGGCTGGTGCAGGAGAACAGCGCGACGATCTTGCCGTCCTTGAAGCAGGGCGTGGTGACGACGAAGTCGTTGAGATGGCCGGTGCCCATCCAGGGATCGTTGGTGATGTAGGCGTCGCCCGGCTTCATGGTCTGAAGCGGGAAATGGGTGATGAAGTGCTTCACCGATTCCGCCATCGAGTTGACATGGCCAGGCGTGCCGGTCACCGCCTGCGCCAGCATCCGTCCCTTGAGGTCGAACACGCCGGCGGAGAGGTCGCCGCATTCGCGCACGATCGGGCTGAACGCGGTGCGCAGCAGCACCTGTGCCTGCTCCTCGACCACGGCGATCAGCCGGTGCCACATGATCTGCAGGTCGATCAGGCTCGCGCCGTTGTTGTCGGACATGGTCATGCCGCCTTCCGTTCCATGACGATGCTGCCGGCACCGTCGATATAGGCATCGAAGCTGTTGGAGACGAAGGTCGAGGTCTCGTCCTCCGCGATCACGGCGGGGCCGGTGATGACCGCGCCCGGCGCCATCTCCTCGCGGCGGAACAGGGGAATCTCGATCACTTTGCCGGCGCGCCCGTCAAAGAACTTTCTGCTGCCTGCGGCCTTTGTGGCCGGCTGCCGCGCGACCTGTACGACCTGAGGAGGCTTGCGGGCGTCGGTGGTCACCAGCACCGACCAGCTCAGCACCTCGATCGAAGCGCCCGGAATCGGTCGCTCGAACAAAGCGGAATAGTCGGTCTCGAACGACTGGCGCAGCGCCGGCAGATCTGCCTCTGTCAGCGGGCGACTGGGCAGCTGGACATTGATTTCGTGGCCCTGGCCAACATAGCGCATGAACGCGGCGCGGCGCTCGCGCACTGGCGCGCCGGCAGCACCAGGTTCGACCAGCGCACGGGCCTCCGTGGCCATCTCCTGCAAGAGGTCAGAGACGGCAGCCGTGTCGAAATCGTCGAGCCGGACGTGACGGCTGCGCACCAGCTCATAGGCGATGGGCGCGGCGAGGAAGCCGACCGCCGAGCCGACGCCGGCATTTGAGGGCACGATCACCTTGTTAACGCCGATCTTCTCGGCAACACGGGCAGCGTGCAACGGCGCTGCACCCCCGAAGGCGATCAAGGTGTGCTGGCCGACCACGGCGCCGCGCTCGACCGCATGGACGCGGGCGGCGCTCGCCATGTTCTCGCAGACGACCTCATGTACGGCATAGGCCGCGGTCTCGGCCGACAGGCCCAGCGGCGCGCCGATGTCGCGGAGCAGGGCCTGTTTCGACAGCTCAGGATCGAGCGTGATGGTCCCGCCGGCAAAGGCGGTGGGATCGATCAAGCCGAGCGCGACGTCGGCATCGGTCACGGCGGGACGCTGGCCGCCGCGGCCATAGCAGGCTGGGCCGGGCTCGGAGGAGGCGCTCTCCGGGCCGACGGTGACGCGCTTGAGCGCATCGATATGCGCGATCGAGCCGCCGCCGGCGCCGATCTCGACCATCTCGATCACGGGAATGCGCACCGGCAGGCCGCTTCCTTTCAGGAAGCGCGCGGCGCGGTCGACCTCGAATACGCGCGAAGTCTCGGGCTCATAATTTTCGATCAGGCAGATTTTTGCGGTGGTGCCGCCCATGTCGAAGGAGAGCACCTTCGCCTCGCCGAGCCGCGCGGCGATCTGCGCCGCAAAGATGGCGCCGCCGGCGGGGCCGGATTCGACCAGGCGCACCGGGAAATGCCGCGCCGTCGCGATCGAGGTGACGCCGCCGCCCGAAGTCACGAGATAGATGGCGCCGCGGAATTGCTCGGCCTGCAGCGCCTGCTCCATGCGGGCGAGATAGCTGTCCATCAGCGGCTGCACATAGGCATTGGCGACCGCGGTCGAGGTGCGCTCATATTCGCGGATCTCAGGGCATACCGCCGAGGACAGCGTGATCGACAGCTCCGGCATTTCCGCTTGCAGGATTGCGCCGGCGCGCCGCTCATGCTCGGGATTGGCGTAGGAATGCAGGAAGGCGAAGGCGACGGCCTGCACATCGGCCGCGCGCAGTCGCGGCGCCAGCGCCCGCACCGCGGCCTCATCCAGCGGCAGCCTCACAGCGCCATGCGAGTCGATGCGCTCCGGCACGGTGAAGCGTAAGCTGCGCGGCACCAGCGGCTTCGGCTTATCGATCGATAGATCGTACTGATCGTAGCGGCTCTCGGTTCCGATATCGAGGACATCGCGGAAGCCCGCGGTGGCGATCAGCGCGGTCTTCGCGCCCCGACGCTCGATGATGGCGTTGGTCGCAAGCGTGGTGCCGTGGATGAAAACGTCGATATCGCAGATATGCGCCTGCGCATCTGATAGAATCAGCCTGACACCGTCGAGCACCGCCTGCTCGGGCCGCGTCGGTGTCGTCAGCACCTTGCGTGTCCTGCGCCGCTCGCCCACGTCCAGCACGATATCGGTGAACGTGCCTCCGATGTCGACGGCAAGCCGTACTTCGGCCTTATCAAGCATTCCAACGTCTCCAGAAAGCTTCCGCAAGCGGAGCCAGTTTGAGCAACTCCCGTGCCGCCGCGCCAGCCGCGCTGGCGATGACAGTCCATGTGCCAGAGGCGTGGCTTGCACCTGAGATTGCGACCAAGAGCGCTTCGCGATGCTTTGCCGCGGCTCTTTCGCCGCGCTATTCCGGAATGACCCAGCAGCTACATACTCCGCTGTCATCGCCCGGCTCGACCGGGCGATCGAGTATCCCAGAGACGGCAATAATTGAATCGAGGGGCTGCGGCGTACTGGATCGCCCGCCGGAGCCTGTCATCCGGCCGGCCGGAGGCCGGACCGGGTGGCGGGCGATGACGGCGGAAAGTGCAGAAGCACCGCGCGCATCTCACAGAGCATGTCTCCTCACAGAACATGTCTCAGCATCCTCGCGGCGCGTGTCGCGTCCGAGCGATTGATCGTGATCACCCTCCAAAACAAGAGGGCGCAGGGAATGCCGGGTGAAGGCCTCACCCATGGCCCGCCAGCAAGAAAGAAAGCTGGCGGCAGGTACCACAGGTGGTGCCGGATCATCCGGCATTCCCTGCGCGATGTTTGACGGCTTATACGCGCTCTCCTCGGGGACCGGCTTGATTGCCCCCGTCGTCCGCGTGATGCGAAACATCATCGCGTGCGCAACGCGTAAGCGTTGTCGCCGACTTGATCTCAGCACCGGGAGACCAGGACCACACGATTTCACCGTGCGCGTCGGGATGTTCGTCGGCGCGAAGAAACTGCGCTGCAACCCGACACGCCCACCGCATCCCGCACCCGACGTTCGTGACGACGCGCGTACGTCCCTCTGCATGGGGCAGGACGGCGCGAGTAAAACATGATTTCTGCAAAAACGAAAGTGAATTTTTCCGACAAAACCGCCCGGTGGCTGCAATCGCGTTGATCTCGCTTGCGAAATGAATTTTTCGGCGCGGGCCATTTTGCCGCCGTGTCGGGTAGGCGCCGTGGACGAAACGCGATCTGTCGTCAAGCACATACCCCGTCGTGCGGGATAATCGCCAATCGCATTGAATGGAGGGATGACCAAATTACATCCGTATCGCAGGCATGGAATATCCGATGGCCCTGTCACCTGACGCCGACCCTGCCGATCGTCATCACCGGAGGTCTCTGTCTTGTCCAGCCCGCACGATTTTCACACGCCGCAATCGTCATACACAAAGGAAGAGCTGCTCAGGTCGAGCGAAGGCGGTTATTTCGGCCCGGGCAATGCGCAATTGCCGGCGCCGCCGATGCTGATGATGGACCGCATCACAGAGATCAGCATGGTGGGCGGCGAATACGGCAAGGGCCATGTGATTGCCGAATTGGACATCGATCCGAACCTCTGGTTTTTCAAGTGTCGCTTCATTGGCGATCCGGTGATGCCGGGATGCCTGGGCTTGGACGCCTTATGGCAGATGGTCGGCTATTGGCTCGGCTGGTCCGGCTCACCGGGCAAGGGCCGCGCGACCGGCGTCGGAGACGTGAAGTTCAGAGGCCATATCACGCCCGAGGTGACGCGCGTGCGCTATGAGGTCGATATGCGCCAGGTGAGGCGGGGCAAGCTCGTACTCGGAATCGCCGACGGCCGCGTGTTTGCCGACGACACCTGTGTCTATGTTGCGAGGGACATGAAGGTCAGTCTGATCGCACCGGCGGCTTGAGCTCTGGCTCGATCAATTGAAAAGGGCTGCGCGGCAAGCGCGCTCGCTCATGACTTTCACCATTCGTCATGGGGCAGCAGCTCGAGATAGCCGATGCCGAAACCCGTGAGCTCCTCGGCGCCGTGTTCGCGCGCTTCCCGTCGCCTTTGTAGATGACGTTCGAGGAGGCAGCGGCGCGCGTCCGCGGCATCGACGTCGCGATGCCGCGCGCGATAGACGGACCAGGCCGCATCCACCGCTGTTCGTACCGACCCGTCGTCGACCATTGT
Organism: Bradyrhizobium sp.; assembly: GCF_049798375.1. Taxonomy (GTDB): domain Bacteria; phylum Pseudomonadota; class Alphaproteobacteria; order Rhizobiales; family Xanthobacteraceae; genus Bradyrhizobium. The sequence continues at coordinate 18,726 of NZ_JBARGP010000366.1, read as the reverse complement.
CCAGCTCCCGAACACTTGCCGGACGCCAACGCATCGGTGCGACGGAAGTTTCCGTTTTTTCCCGAATTCGGATCGGCTGCCGACATCATTGTATCGCCGGGGATCCTCTTAGCCGCGCTGCAAATCGGCCATCTCATACAGCGGGCGGATTTCGATCTCGCTCGGCCCCGGCATCGGATTGGGACATCGCTTCACCCAGGCGACCGCCTCGTCCATGTCCTTGACGTCCCAGAGCCAGAAGCCGGCGGCCAGCTCGCTCGTCGCGGCGAAAGGCCCGTCGACGACCGTGCGGGCGGCCCCCTCGAACGCGACGCGTTTGCCGTGCGAGGAGGGCTTGAGGCCGTCGGCCATGACCAGGATGCCGGCACGCCGCAGCTCATCGTTGAAGCGGCCCATCGCCACCATCATCTCGGTGGTCCAGGGCTCAGGGAAATCACCTTTTTCGCTATCGTCTGTTGCCTTCACCAGCACCATCACACGCATGGTTCGATCTCCCTGCCTCGACCGGCCTCATCACATGGGAACGACGAACGGCAATTGGTCGGCCCGACATTGCCTGAAGATTTTTCGCCGCCCATGACATCGGATGCTGAGTGTCATCGGTCAGCGTTGACGGATCTGCCGGCCGACCGCTAGGTTTCGAACATGTCTCCCGTTCGCTCCGTACTTCTCGACCTCGACGGAACGTTGATCGATTCGCAGCCCGGCATCGCCGCGAGCGCGTTCGCGACATTGCGTGCTCTGGGCCACGAGCCCAGCGAAACGCTCGACATCGCGCGCTTCATCGGGCCGCCGCTCGGAGACATGCTGCGTGCCTTGCTGCAGGCACACGGAGACGACCGCGTCGATAAAGCCGTGCTGGCCTATCGGCAGCATTACGGCGAAAGCGGCCTGTTCGGCAGCGAGCCTTATCCCGGTATTGGCGACGCGCTTCACGCGATGCGGCAAGCGGGATTGCGGATCTATCTGGCGACGTCCAAGCGTGAAGTCTTCGCGCGCCGCATCCTGGAGCATCTGGAATTAGCTGCGTATTTCGACGACATCCATGGTTCGGTGCCGGGCGGCGAACTGGACCACAAGCCCGAGCTGCTCGCGCATATCGTCTCTGTGCAAACGATCGATGTCGCGCACAGTCTCATGGTGGGAGATCGCCGCCATGACATCGCCGGTGCCCATGCGGTCGAAATGCGCGGGCTCGGTGTGCTCTGGGGCTATGGCAGCCGGGACGAACTTGAAACAGCCGGCGCAGATGGACTGGTGACATCGAGCGCGGATCTCGCGCGAACGGTTTTGTCGATGTTGACAGGAGGCTGTCCGAAGGGCGGCCGCTTTGGAGCAGTGCCGGAATAGCTCGGGTTCCCTGCGGTCGCAGCACCAGTACCAAACCGACATCTCGGTGAAGCCTGTGCAACCTCGTATTCATGGGTCGTTAAGGACCGCGGGCTTACCAGCGCCTCGTCCTGGAGGGAGGGCACGATGAGGGAACCGAACGAGGTCGCAAGTGCCCGAGGATTTCGACAACATGGCGGTCGTCGTGGATTGGCTCGACGCCTGCCGGGATCAAAATTTGGAATTGGTGCTGGATTGCTTTGCCGATGATGCCGGGATCACCTGCGGCTGTGAAGCGATCGATATCGCCGGCCGCTCGGAACTCATGACCTACTGGCGGTCACGGCTCAAAGGGTTTTCGCCCGCGGCCTTTGCGCTCGAGGAGATCACGCCGGTCACTGACGGCGTGATGCTGGAGTACCTCAACCACGATGGCAAGCCGGTCAAGGTGGTGTTCGCGTTCAACACGGTCGGCAAAATTGCCCGGATGCGCTGCGAACCAGCGTCACGTTGCGAACCAGCTTCACGTTGATTGAACCTCTTCCGCACCGGCATGCGCCGGCGGCAGGCGGCAGCGGACCAAGGTCCGGCCATTCTCTCGTGACAATGCGAGGATGCCGTCGAGCGCGCGAACCCGCTCACGCATCCCGGTCAGCCCTCGTCCGAAGGGTGTCTGGGGCAGAAATCCGACGCCGTTGTCCGATATCTCGAGCACGACCTCGTCCTCCCTCACGGTCGCATCCACATCGATCCTGGTGGCCCGCGCGTGCCGCAGCACGTTGGTCACGCTTTCCTGGATCACCCGGTAGATGGTCTGCGACAGCACCCCGTCGATGTCGTTCAGCCGCGGATCGATCCCGGCCACAAGTGTGAGCTGCGGCGCCTGCGCGCGGACATTTTGCAGCAGCGTGTCGATGCTCTGGGCCAGCCCCAGGTCCTGGACATAAAGCGGGGTGAGCCCTTCCAGGATCCGGCGGTGAGCCTGCTGCAGCCGTTCGGCCGCCTGCAGGATACCGTGGGCCGGCGCGCGTAGCTCGGCGTCATCAGGCGTCGCTTCGGACAGGACGGTCGCATTGGCGCGAATCGCAAATAGCAGCGGACCGAGTTCGTCGTGCAGCTCACGCGCGAGCTCCCGGCGTTCGTCATCCTGCACCGAGACGAGCCGGCGGAGCAGGGTCCGGTTGTCCCGGCTGAGCTGCTTGAGCGTCAGTGAGAGCTGGTTGGCCGCCTCGCAGCTTTTCCTGATCTCCGGCGGGCCTTTGCAGGGGATGGCGCTGTCGTACTCGCCGGCGCGCAGCCGTGCAAGGCCGTGCTGAAGCTGCTCGAGCGGACGAATCGCCGAGCCCGTGGTGAAATGCGCGCTCAGCGCCGCCATCAGCATCAGTCCCGAGCCGGACAAGGTGATCGCCAGGAAGCCGATCCACTTCTCGAAGATATCCGCCGACAGGTCGGGCGTGAAGATGACATCGCCGACGTGATGGCCGGCGATGGCCACCGGGTAGGCGGTCCCGATGTCGGGGATGTTGAGCAAGGCGATGAACCAGTGCGGCACGCGGCTATCGGCGATGCGAACCAGGGGCCGGTCGGACGCGGGCTGACGAAAGGCGATGCTCTCGGTCTTGCCGAGCCCGTCGGAGAACGCGTCGAGCGTGGCCTGCGGGTTGGCTGACGCCGCAAGCGCTGCATTGAGGGCCGCAGCCACCGTTTTTGCGGAACGGGCCCCCGGCGCGTTCTCATATTCGAACTGGTCCGGGGAGACGATCTCCAGGGCAATGCCGCCAAGGACGAGCGAGGCGAGCACCATCGCGACCATCGGCAAGGACAGCCTCGCCTGTAGCGAGAGCCGCGCCCATATTGGGACGATTCCAATTCGCGGAAACATCATTTGCTCTTCCAAGTTTTCCCGCAGGCCTTATGGTCGTTTAAATTGAGGGAAGCCGTGCAGGATACGCCGAAATCTACCATCCGGGTACTGATCGTCGACGACCATCCCGTCGTCGTCTCGGGTTGCCGGTCGCTGTTCGCCTCGGATCCCACCGTGAAGATCGAGGAGGCCTCCGACGCCAAGTCCGGCCAGCGGGCCTACCTGCAGAAGCGGCCCGATGTGACCGTCATCGATATCAAGCTTCCCGACGTCTCAGGCTTCGAATTGATGCGGCGGATCCGCAAGGATGATCCCACAGCGAAGATCATCATGTTCAGCATGAACGACGATCCGGCTTTTGTGGTGCGCGCCACCGAGATGGGTGCTCAGGGCTATATCTCGAAAGGCGACGATCCGAAGCTGTTCGTGAAGGCGGTCCGCAAGGTGGCATCAGGCGAAAAATTCATTTCGCCCGAGCTTGCCCAGGCCGTGACGTTCTCGGCGGCCGCGATCAAGGCCAATCCGTCGACGCAGATGAGCGCCCGGGAGCTGGAAATCCTGCGCCTGCTCGGTCGCGGCGACAAGATCGTGGAGGTCGCGGACGCGCTCGGCATTTCCTACAAGACCGTCGCCAACACCACCTCGCTGCTGAAGCAGAAGCTCGGCGCCAAGAACCATTCCGACCTGGTCCGCATCGCGGTCGAGATGGAGCTCGGCTGATACTGTGAGAGAACCGGAACTGGCCGCGCTGGCTGACGCGGCCAGTTCCTCTCTCCGGACATGTCTCCTTCGCGGGGGCAATGAGTTCTGCGAACGAGACGTCTCCGGTGACCATTGGTGCCGGCCTGTTGCGCGGGCGGCACTACGAATTACGGCCCCGCGAGCTACCAGGTGGATTGCCAATCCGGCTGCCACAGCGGCTGCCATGCGACGATCCGCCGGTGCGTGGTTCGCTTCGACAGTCGGGCGATGCGGCTTGCGCGGCGTTGTGGCTTGTCGAGCGGCTTCGCTTCGGTTGGCATGGACTCAGTTGGCTTTGACTCAGTTGGCTTGGACTCGGGCGGTGGAAGATAGGCATAGGCGGCGCTGGCCGGCTTGCCCGCTGGGGTCACCTGGGCGCTCTGTTCGATGCGGGCGGGAGGCGCGGCCTGCTGCATGACGACGTTGGTGTCGATGTTGACCGGCGCGGGCCACCGCTGGCTGCTGTGAATGCGGATGACGGAGCGGTCGATATCACCGGCGGACGCTTCGCGCGGCGCATTCGGGAAATACCAATCCGCCAGAACAAGCAATCCAAGCAACGTGCCACCTACCAGCAGGAAATATCGAAATATTGGCATTCCATTCCGTCCCCGAACGCACGCCGACAGACGAGACATGCGCGCAGTCTATAACGGGAAAAAGTGGCAATCGTTCCCAGCGGTTCTTTGCTACAAGCGCTGAAGTCCTGAAATCGAAAACGCCGTGGGTCTGGCCGCATGGCCGCCCACGGCGTTGTTCGGGGACTGGTCGTCAGCTGCTTACCACGTCGACCACTTGTCGCCATGCCAATAGCCGCGGCCTTCATGTTCGCGGAAGGTGAAGTGCTCGGATGGACCCCACTTCCAATTGTCCTCGTGCACGATCACCTTGGCCTCGGGCGGGTAGGTATAGGTTTCATGCGTGTGCCAGCACACGTCGCCGGAACAGACGATCGCGGCCGATGCACCGGTCGGCGACATGGCCAACGCTGCGGCTCCGAGTGCGGCGGCGAGGCTGGCTTTGCCCAGAATTGCCATTCGGTTTCTCCTTCAACGATCATTGCCCGCCCTGCCAACAGAAACGCGCGATGCTGGTTCCTGCAATGGCGGGAAAAATCGGAAAGCGCTGGAGGCGCTCCCCGCCGCGCCCTTGCGTCGATCAGGTCGGACCGGATCGATACCAGATCACGGTCGGCAGTTCGCGTGCAGTGCGGTGCTGCATGAACAGATGCGCCGCCAGGAGCATGCTGAGCGAGAACACGGCCGTCAGCAACAAGTTCAGCACCTGATCCAGCGCACGCATCGGGCCCACCGCTTTGGCAATCACGACCATAGAACGTGGGTGACGCCGCCGGGTTTCATATTTTGGGAAAAAGTGGTAACAGATCGGCTTCAATGGTCGCGGCGGTGCGATGCTGCCTCAATGCGGAATGCCAATGCAGGACATGGTGCAGCAACTGGAGAAGCTCCTGACGGAGGCTTCCGAATGCGCATTGATTGCCGATCTGACCACCGATAAGGACAAGCGCGAGCTGTTCGCGAAGCTGTCGGAGCATTACAGCGTGCTCGCTGCCGAGGTCCGCAAGGCCATCGAACAAACGGCCGGCAAGAGCTAGGGGAGGCCCGGCTGGCGGGACATCTGCTGCGATGCTGATCGATGTCCGACGACATCAAGCCGCGCCGGCGAGCAGGACCTCGCGGACCTCGTCCGAAAACAGCTTTCTGCGCCCGTCGACAACAACCCAGGCGGGATCATCGCCATCGGGAATGGCGCGCGGCAGGCCGTGCTCCAGCAGTGCAGCGTACGGACGCAGGCGACGCTCTCGTCCCGGCACGGCTTGCAACCGCGAGCTTCAGGCTAGGGCCGGTGCCGGGGGTCGGTCAAGACGGCGCGGCGTTAACGCAGATGGACAGTTCGGTCCCCGGGCATGGTGATTTGGACTGACGTAGCGTAAAGCGACCGCAACAGGCCGCCGCCCCGTATGCGGGCCGCCGAGCCCCCATCATCAAAGGTTCCATTTCGTGCCATTTCCGATCACAAGTTCGCCGCTCGCCCGAGCTTTGGCAGAGCGCGGCTACGAGCAGCCGACCCCGGTTCAGAACGCCGTCCTTGCCGAGGACGCCGTCGACCGCGACATTCTGGTCTCGGCCCAGACCGGCTCGGGCAAGACCGTTGCTTACGGGCTGGCGATTGCAAAAGACCTCTTGGGCGAAGCCGAGCGATTTGAGCCGGCCGCCGCACCGCTGGCCTTGATCGTCGCACCGACGCGCGAGCTTGCGTTGCAGGTTCATCGCGAACTCGCATGGCTTTATGGGTATGCCGGCGGGCGTGTCGTCTCCTGCGTCGGCGGCATGGATCCGCGCCGCGAACAGCGCGAGCTCGAGGCCGGCGCCCACATCGTCGTCGGGACGCCCGGCCGGCTCTGCGACCATCTGCGGCGCGGCCGTCTCGACATCTCGGAGCTGAAGGCCGTCGTGCTCGATGAAGCCGACGAAATGCTCAATCTCGGTTTCCGGGAGGATATGGAATTCATCCTCAAGACCACGCCGGAGACGCGTCGCACCTTGTTGTTCTCGGCGACATTCCCGCGCGGCATCGTGGCACTGGCCAAGCAGTACCAGCAACGGGCGTTCCGGATCGAGGTCGCCGGCGATGAAGGCGGGCATGCCGATATCGAGTACCGTGCCATCCGGATTGCCCCCGCTGATGTCGAACACGCGGTCGTCAACACCTTGCGGTTCTACGAGTCGCCGAGCGCGATCGTGTTCTGCAATACGCGCGAGGCTGTCAGGCATTTGCAGGCGGCGCTGCTGGAGCGCGGGTTTTCGGTGGTGGCGCTGTCGGGCGAATTGACGCAGAACGAGCGGACCAACGCGCTGCAGGCGCTGCGCGACGGCCGCTCTCGCGTCTGTGTGGCGACAGACGTGGCGGCGCGCGGCATCGACCTCGCCAATCTCGATCTCGTCGTCCATGCGGACCTGCCGAATGATCCGGAGGTGATGCAGCATCGCTCGGGCCGCACCGGTCGCGCGGGCCGCAAGGGCGTCAGCGTCCTCCTGGTGCCACCCGCACGCCGCCGGCGCGCGGAAACGCTGTTGAACCTCGCCGGCATCGACGCGGTCTGGGGCACGGCGCCACAGGCGGACGAGATCCGCAGGCTCGATCACGAGCGCATGCTGCACGATGCCGTCTTCACCGAGGAGACAACGGCGGAGGATACGGCGCTGGCGCAGGCGTTGCTTGCCGAGCGGTCGCCGGAAGAGATCGCGGCGGCGCTGGCGCGGCTTTATCGCGCGCGGCTTCCCGCGCCCGAGGACATCCTCGACGCCAACGAGGATCGCGGCCGCTCTCGCAACGATCGTGGTCGCGAGATTCCAAGGGCATCGCGGGATGACGATCGATCACCGCCCGGTCCCCGATTGAAGACGGGAAAACCATCGCCCCGTCACGGCATGGGGGAGCCCAGCGTCTGGTTCCGGGCCGCGATCGGCCGCAAGAAGAATGCGGAAGCGCGCTGGCTGCTGCCGATGATCTGCCGTCGCGGTGGCATCGACAAGCATGACATCGGCGCCATCAAGATTTCCGAGACGACGACCGAGTTCGAAATCGCCGAACGGGTCGTCGCGTCCTTCGCCGCCAACATCCGGCGTCCCGACAAGGAAGACAATATCCGGATCGAACCGCTGGGGGACGCGCAGTCGGGGCAGGTGGCTTCCGACAAGCGATCGCACGCACCGAGGCGCGACACCGGAGAGGCCGATCACGGGGCGCGCCATCGCGCACATCCGCGCGGCAAGCCGCGTGACGAGGCCGCACCCAGGCAACGCAGCAAGCCGTTCCGCGAAGACAAGCCGAAGTTCGGCGGCGAGCCGGCGTTCGGCAAGAAGAAGCATCGGGACAAAGCCGCTCCCGCCGGACACAAACAGGCGTTCGACGCACCGCGCGGGAAGGGCGGAAAAGCCGAAAACGGACGGACGCTGCGGAAAAAACCTCGCGGGTGAACTTCGTCAGACAATTGCGAGCGATTGGCGGCGGACCGAAGGGTGGTGCGTCGCCTCGGACGTAGTCCGTTGAGCGTCACCCTTAAGGCAGCCAGCGCGACAAAACAGCGGAGCTGTTTTGGGCCGGGGGCTGAAGCCGGAACCTCGCGTGGCAATCTCTGGATTTCCGGGTTCGCTCGCTGTTGCGAGCGCCCCGGAATGATATGGGAAGGCAGGCGCCCGGAACGGCATTTCGAACGCAATTCGAAATGCCACTCGACCTCCGATTATTTCGGCTGCGCGACGATCCGGATGTACGGCTTCGGCGACTTCCAGCCCTGCGGATAGATGCTCTTGGCCTGCTCGTCGGACACCGAGCCGGAAATGATCACGTCCTCGCCCGGCTTCCAGTCGGAGGGGGTCGAGACATTGTGCTTGGAAGTGAGCTGCAGCGAGTCGATCGCGCGCAGTATCTCCTGGAAGTTGCGGCCCGTGGACATCGGGTAGACCAGCACCAGCTTGATCTTCTTGTCCGGTCCAATGACGAAGACGTTGCGGACGGTCTGGTTGTCAGCCGCGGTGCGTTTGGACGGGTCGCCTGAGACCGCAGCCGGCAGCATGTCGTAGAGCTTGGAGACGTTGTAGTCGGTGTCGCCGATCATCGGGTAGTTCGGCGCGGCGCCCTGGGTTTCCCGGATGTCCTCCGACCACTTGGCATGCTTGTCCACAGGGTCGACGGAGAGGCCCATCAGCTTGACGCCCCGCTTGTCGAACTCCGGTTTCAACCGGGCCAGCGCGCCGAGCTCGGTGGTGCAGACCGGCGTAAAGTCCTTCGGATGCGAGAACAGCAGACCCCAGCTGTCGCCGAGCCAGTCGTGGAACTTGATCTTGCCTTCGGTGGTATCCGCCTCGAAGTCCGGGGCCACGGCGCCAATCTGCAGTGCCATCTGATCACCTCATATCTTTCTGGTTATGGATAAATTCTTCCCTGCCACTATAGGAACTGGCCTCCAAAAAAGGAACGGGCGCTCGTAAAAGAGAACAAGATTTCCCGCAAATCAAATTTACCGGCAAGTTCTTTTGATACGCCGGCCTGCGGCGAAATATCCGTAAGACTGCGGCCCGCCCCGATTTCGCCACGTCTGCATCCCACCACGCTGCTCTCGCAGGGCGATGCTTGCGAACCGTGACGGACGTCACTGCGACATATCCGCAACCGTCTCACATGCGAGCAGTCACGGTTTTGAAGCGTTAACCGCTCGTTCACGTCCCAGCCGACATGGTGGGACAACCCAGCAACTGAGAAGCGAACAATGTCTGCCTCTGTACAGAAGGCCGTCGGATCCACCGACGTCCTGGAACCGTCCTGTTGTGAAACCGCGGCCTCGATCCTCGCGATCGTCCGCGATGGCGTGATCACCGGCGAGGGCCCGACCACCGGCGGGCGCGTCCATTTCTCCCGCGTGCTCGATGCCGACGACGCGGCGTGGTGTGCGCGCATCCTGACCGCCGCCGCGGTCAACCATCAGCCGATCAGCCGTGCCGAGGCCGAAACCCTGTTCGAGATCAACGAAGCCGCAACCGAGCGCAGCGACGCCGGCCGCTTCGACGATCTCCTGGCCAAGGCCGTGGCCCATCATGCCGCTTCCGCTTCCGGCCTGCCGGTGCCGCCGCGCAGCGTTGCGCTCGCCGCGGAGACCACGATCGAGAGTTGGGCGCCGGCCAATGCAAATGGCGTCAAGACCGATGTCCTGGAATGGGTGGTGAGCCAGATGCGCGGCAAGCGTCCGTCCAACCGCGCGCTGATGGCGATGGTCGCGACCCTGGTCGGCGTCACCGCGCTGCCGCTGTCGCAGCTGCCTTATATGATCGATATCGGGATGTAGGCACACCCCCGATATCGCGTGCCGTGAGGTCGAACGGCGGGGATTACCTCCCCGCCGTTTTCTTTTTCTCGCTGTCCTGCTCGAGACCGACGGTGCGGCCCGGGAAGCCGGCGGCGTCGAAATAGCGCTGCGAGCCGACGCGCTGCAGTTTCAGCACGGTGCGTAGGCCGCCTTCCGCGGCATCAGATCTGATCGTCTCCGACATCGCCTTGGGCGTTTCGCCGTTCGGCATTGCCTCGGTCATGACGCGGCCGAGCAGCTTGCCGTTCGGTTTGGCCTTGAGGTCCAGCAGCTTGGCCGCGGTGGCGCCGACATCGGCATTGCTGACGGGCAGGGCGTCGGCGTAACCGGCCTTGAAGTCCGGACCGATGGCGGCGGTGAAGTTCATGGTGTCGCCGCGGCCGAACGAGCCGTGCATGCCCTGGCCCTGGCGCAACACGGTGTCGGCGATTTCGACCGAGCAGTTGGTCGGGATGTCGCAACCTTCCACGTAAGAGCGGAAGTTCACGACGATCGACGGCGTCGGCGTCGCCGCCTTGCCCTTCAGGTTGATCTGCGACAGCGGCAAGCTGCCGGGAATGTCGCCCAGCGCATCGTCGACGAACAGGCCGGAGACGTAGTCCTGCGCGAGCAGCGCCTTGACGGTGCGCGCGGCAAGCTTCTTGTCCTTGTTCGGCAGGTAGATCAGGTCCGAGCCGCCGTTGGAGGCGACGACGAGGTCGGGCTTGGCCGGGTCCTTGCCGAGCACGCCGTTGCCGGCCTTGGGATGGGCGCCGTCCTTCACCGCCGCGTTCTTGTCGTTCGGGTCTGATAGCGGCAGGTCGAGCGCCTTGGCGAGGTCGAGCGCCAGGAAGCCCATCGGCAGGAAGTCCTTCGGCGTGTCGGCGTAGGAGACCTTGGCCGAGGGGCTGGTCTTGCTTTCCTTGGAAATCGTCGAGAAGCCGTGGTCGGACGAGACGATGATGTTGGTGGAGGCGGCGAGGCCGAGATCGTCGAGCGCCTTGCGCAGCGCGGCCAGATTGTCGTCGGCATTCTTGATGCCGGCCATCGAGGTCGGGCCGTTGATGCCGGGCGTCACGGCGTTGAGGCTGTCGCCCTGGTTATGCTGGCTGCCGTCGGGATCGCGCGACCAGAACACCAGCACGAACGGCTTGTTGCGGGCCTTGAACATCGGCAGCACCACCTTAGTGGCGACGTCGGCGAAATAACCCTGCTGGACGGTGTTGGCCGAAGTGGTGCCAGGCGTCTTGGCGTCGCCGGCCTTGCCGTTGTCGCCGCGCGCGGGCGTCGCCAGCGGCAAATCGACCTTGGTGAGCGCGTCCTTGACCTCGTCGGACAGGGGAATGCCGACCTTCGAGCCTGTGGCATCGTCGATTACGACCGAATGGGTGCCGCCCGGCTTGCAGGGGCAGTCGGTGTGGTCGAACAGATAGGTCGGACCGAGCTTGCCGATCGCCGCAGTCGAATAGCCCTTGGCGCGGGCCAGCTTCAGGATGGTGTCCTCGTCGAGATAATTGCCGCCGAAATGCTCGTCGACATCGCCGAGCACGGCGTCGTTCTCGAGGAACGGCACCACGGTGTCACCGGCCGGCACCGATGTGTAAGCGGTCCAGATCGTGTTGGAGAAGGTGCCGCTATCGCCGAGATAATGGCCGGTCGACAACGCCGAGCCATTGGCCATGGTGAAGGTCGGAAACAGCGAATGCGAGTTCTTGAAATTGGTGCCCTTGTCGCGGATCGCGGCCATGGCGGGCGCGGTCTCCGGCGTGACCTTGAGGCCGCGCAGGCCGTCCGGCACGAACAGGATGAGGTTGTGCGGGGTCGCATTATCAGCGAACGCCGGGCCGGCCGACCACACGGTCAGTCCGGCGCACAGCACGAGCAGCGAGCGGTGCATGGAAAAGCTCCTGAAGAAAAAATCGATCGGCGGGCAGCCTTCGATCCCTTTAGTTTTGCTGCATGACAGAAATGTTACAAGGGGTGCAAGACCTTGCTCCGCCGGGTCAACCGGGAGGGCTGACGATCTCTTCCCGACTGCCCAGTTGAAAGGAACCAGCCTTACATTTCCTTGTTGTCGCCTCATCACAACACGGAGCAGGACATGGCTGAAAAAGATCTCAACGAACTATTCCTCGATACGCTCAAGGACATCTATTATGCCGAGAAGCAGATCCTGAAGGCGCTGCCCAAGATGGCCAAGGCTGCGCAGTCGCAGAAGCTGTCCGCCGCGTTCGAGAAGCATCAGGACGAGACCGAAGGCCAGATCGAGCGGCTGGAGCAGGTGTTCGAGCTGATCGGTAAGCCCGCGCGCGGCAAGAAGTGCGACGCGATCGAGGGCATCCTCGACGAAGGCAAGGAGATCATGTCCGAATACAAGGGCACTCAGGCGCTGGACGCCGGTCTCTTGGCCGCCGCGCAGGCCGTCGAGCACTACGAGATCTCGCGTTACGGCACGCTGAAATCCTGGGCCACCAAGCTGGGTTTGAAGCAGGCGATCAAGCTGCTCGACCAGACCTTGAATGAAGAGAAGAAGACCGACGAACTCCTGAGCAAGGTCGCCGAGAGCGAAGTCAATTACGAGGCCGCGGCTTAAGCGGCTCCGCCTTTACCAGATCGCCGCCGCCAGCGCTGCAACCAGCGCTGGCGGCGTCACGATGAGTCCCAGCTTCAGGAATTGCCAGGCGGTGACTTCGATTTTCTCGCGCCGCAGTGCCGTCAGCCACAGGATGGTCGCGAGCGAGCCGGTGACCGAGATGTTGGGGCCGAGGTCGACGCCGATCAGGATCGCGCGCACCACCGGCTGCGGCAAATGATCGCTGGCCGCGACCGATCCAGCCAACAGGCCAACCGGCAGATTGTTGGCGATGTTGTCGGTAATCGCCGTGGAGAGGCCGGCCGCCCAGGCCGCGAAGGTCGGTGATTGCGCGACCGCTTGGTGCAGCAGCGCGCTGAGTTCGGCGATGGTGCCGATATGCGACAGCGCCTCGACCATCACGAACAGGCCGGCCACCAGCGGCAACACACCCCACGAAATGCCATTCAGGATCGGCCATGGCGACTGGCGGCCGATCAACAGGATGGCCGCGGCGGTGACCGTGCCGCAGATGAAGGTCGGTAGACCGAGTTGGATGTCGAGTGCGGATGCCGTCAACAGCACCAGCGCGATCGCGACGATGCCGAACGCGGCGAAGCGGCCTTCGCGGGTGAGATGCGGCGTTTCCGCGTCGTTGCGCAGCCGCTCCTCGTTCAATGCGCGGCGCTGCGTCAGCCACAATACGGCACAGGTCAGCACGATCGCAGCGATCGAGGGCAGGGTGAACTGGCGCAGCCAGTCGGTGAGCTGCGGCATCCGCTCGCCGAACACCACGAGGTTGGCCGGATTGGAGATCGGCAGCACGAAGCTCGCGGCATTGGCAATGAAGGCGCAAATGAAGAGATAAGGCAGCGGCGTGGCGCCGGCGGCACGGGTGGCGGCATAGACCGCCGGCGTCAGCACGATCGCGGTGGCGTCGTTGGACAGCAGCACCGTGACCAAGGTGCCGACCGCATAGACCAGCAGGAATAGCCGCTGCGGCGAGCCCTTGGCGTGATCGACGGCGTAAGCCGCGAGGTAGTCGAACAAGCCGCCACGACGGGCGAGTTCGGCGATCAGCATCATGCCGATCAGGAACAGATAGACGTCGACGCCCTTGCGGATGCCGACGAGCGCATCGCCCGGCGGCAGCAGGCCGAGGGCGACCAGCGCGATGGCGCCAGCGATCGCCCAGATCGCCTCGGATAGCCGAAACGGCCTGACGATCACGCCGGCGGTGGCCACGATGATGATGGCGAGAGCGAGCAGCGTATCGTGTGGGGGCATAGTCACAAGAGAGATGGGATTTGCGGGATCATGGCGCCGGCATAGCCGAAGGTGACGGCGTTGTCTGCCGGGTAACAACTGCTTCTGTAGCGGCAGTTTGTAGGGTGGGCAAAGCGAAGCAATCCTTCACCGCGGCAGCGGCACCTTCTCCGCCATCGCTTTGCGCAGGATGCGCGAGAGCGATTCCACTGAATAGGGTTTTTTGATCAGCTCGAAGCCGTGATGGGCGTTCTCCGCCAGCACGTGGCTGTAGCCTGAGGTCAGCACCACCGGCAGCCCGGGATAGCGGTCGCGGATCAGGCCGGCGAGCTCGAGGCCGTTGATGCCGGGCATGATCACGTCGGAAAACACGAGATCGACGGCGAATTCGTCCTCGGCGAGAATGGTCAGTGCATCGGCGGCGTTGGCGACGCGCCGCACGACATAGCCGAGATCCTCCAACAACTCGGTGGAGAAACGGCCGACCTCGTCATTGTCCTCGACCACCAGCACGCGATAGCCGCGGCCGATCGTCGCCGGCTCATGGCGCACAATGGCGGCATCGGCTTCCGGCGTGGGGCTGTCCGCCTCCGGCAGATAGATCGTGAAGGTGGCGCCCTGGCCGATCTGGCTGGACACCGCGATATCGCCTTCGGATTGCTTGGCGAAGCCGAAGGCCTGGCTGAGGCCGAGGCCGGTGCCCTTGCCGACCTCCTTGGTGGTGAAGAACGGCTCGAAGATCGCGGTGAGATGCTCGGGCGCGATGCCGGTCCCGGTATCGGTGACCGAGACCGCGATGAAAGCACCGGGCCGCGCCAGCTGGCCGCGCACGGCCGGGATGGTCTCGACCTTGCGCACGCCAATGATCAGGCGTCCTTCGCCATTCATGGCGTCACGGGCGTTGACGGCGAGATTGATGACCGCGGTCTGGAACTGGGCGATGTCGGCCAAGGTGAACACGCCGGGATTTTCCACCGCCACATCGATCTGGATGCGGCCGCCGACCAGCGGACCGATCAGCTGCGCGACGTTCTCGACCTGCTCGCCGACATCGAACACTTGCGGAGTCAGCGGCTGGCGGCGGGCGAAGGCCAATAGTTGCGCCGTCAGCTTGGAGGCGCGCTCGACCGTCTCGGAAATCGCATCGACATAGCGGCGGCGGCGTTCCTCGGGGAGGTCGCGGCGGCGCAGGAAATCGGTGGCGGAGCGGATGATGGTGAGCAGGTTGTTGAAGTCATGGGCGACGCCGCCGGTCAGCTGGCCGACCGCCTCCATCTTCTGCGCCTGGCGCAACACCTCCTCGCCCTGGATGCGCTCGGTGATGTCGACGGCTTCGGTGATGGCGCCGGTGGTCGCGCCATGCTGGTCGCGCAGCGGACGCATTGCAAACTCGAAATGGCGTTCTCCGATCGGCAGCTGCAGGCGCATTTCGGCCCGGAATGTCGCGCCCAGCAACACGGAGGTGAAGGCCGTCCGGATCTGATCCGGCATGCCCTCGGTGCCCCGGAACCAGGCGGTGTCCCAGAACGGCTTGCCGATCACCTTCGCGGCGCCGCCGCGGATGCCGGCGAGTGCGATCTTGTTGGCGTGGAGCACCCGTCCTTCGAGATCGAGAATGCACTGATACTGGTTGCTGGTCTCGAAGATCGCGCGCATCCGCGCTTCGTTGAACTGGAGCTGCGCGGTGCGTTCCCGAATCCGCTGCTCCAGCGTCTCGTTAACCCGCCGAAGCTCGATCTCGGCCTGTTTGGCAGCCGTGACGTCGTGCGCCACGCCGATGAAGCCGACATGGCGGCCGGTCGCATCCCAGCGCGGCTGCGATTCCGATCGCAGCCAGCGCCAGTCCCCATCGGCGCGACGGTAGCGAGCCTCCAGCACGAACGGCTTCAGCGAGGCTTCGCCGGCAATCGATTCCGCCGCGATGCGCTGCATGTCATCAGGATGCAGCACGCTACGCCAATCGAACACGACCGCCTCCTCGAACGGCAGGCCGAGGAAGTCGAGATAGGCCTGGTTGGCGAAGGAACGGGTGCGGTCGAGCCTGGTCACCCAGATCGGCACCGGCGCGCTATCGGCGATCAGGCGGAAACGCTGCTCGCTTTCGCGTAGCGTCTCCTGCGCCAGCATCTGCGCGGTGACATCGATATGGGCGCCGACCAGTCGCAGCGCGCGGCCATCGGTGTCGCGATCGATCCGGGCGACCACACGGATCCAGCGCATTTCTCCGTCGCTCGGACGAATGATGCGGTATTCCGCGGTGTAGTCGTCGTCCCTGCTTTTGATCGCGTCGACGAAATGCCGCTCGGCCTGCGCGCGGTCCTCGGGATGAATGCGCTGCAGCCATTCCTGGTGCGTCTCATGGACGGCTTCCGGCGGCAGGCCGTGGATCATGAGGTATTCGGGCGAGCGGCGGTTGTGGAAGCCCTCGCGGAGATCGACCTCCATGCCGCCGACCCGGCCGATCCGCTGAATGCGCGCCAGCTCAGCCTCGCGCTCCTGCAGCGCGCGATAGGCCTGGTCGCGGTCGCGCGCCACCTCTTCGAGATGCAGGCGCAACTCGGCCGCAGCCGCCGTCTCGGCGGTCGGGCGATCGGGAAGGTCCGAACGACTCATGGGCACCTGTGGCGTTTAAGCCAAAACAGTTCAAGCCAGGACAAACGCATAGCCTCGCGCAAGGCGAAAGCCTCGAACGATGGACCGGATCTGACAGCGTGGAGCAGGGCGTGATGCAAGATAACCGGCAGATTTCGCCACACTTCAAGCAGAACCGTGGCAAAGGAGAACATAGCATTTGAGTAAAAGTTCCGCTGCCCTCGGAACGACGCGGGTCCCGCGGCGTCATCAGGCCCTGAACGATGATCCGAATGTAGCGGGGTAAGGTCTTGAAGCTGTTCGTCTGTCAGGCCTGCAACAACATCCTGTATTTCGAGAACCGCGTTTGCGGCCGGTGCGGTCATCAGCTCGCGTTCCTGCCCGAGCGCCAGACGCTCTCGGCACTGGAGCCGGCCGACAATGGCGTCCGTGCGCTCGCCGATATCGGCGAAGGGCGCTTCTTCTGCGCCAATGCCGGGCACGATGCCTGCAACTGGCTGCTCGATCTCGGCCAGACCAGCGGCTATTGCCGCGCTTGCCGCCATAACGGCACCGTGCCGAACCTGTCCGATCCAGCTCAACTCGCCGGCTGGCGTGATCTCGAGATCGCCAAGCACCGGCTGTTCTATTCCCTGATCCGCTGGAAGCTGCCGCTGAAGACGAGGAGTGAAGACCCTGATCATGGGCTGACCTTCAATTTCCTCGCCGACGATCCGAACGGCCAGACCAAGGTCATGACCGGCCATGATAACGGGCTGATCACGATCGCGCTCGCCGAGGCCGACGACATCGAGCGCGAGCGGCGGCGGCTGGAAATGGGTGAACCCTACCGCACCCTGTTGGGGCATTTCCGCCATGAGGTCGGACATTATTTCTGGGACGTGCTGGTGCGCGACGCCGGCCGGCTTGAGGCCTGTCGTGCCGTGTTCGGTGACGACACAATAAGTTATGCGGAGGCTTTGAAGCGTCACTATGACCAGGGACCTCCGGCGGAGTGGCAGCAGAATTTCGTCTCGGCCTACGCGACCATGCATCCCTGGGAGGATTTCGCCGAGACCTGGTCGCATTACCTGCACATCGTCGACACGCTCGAGATGGCGTCCGAGTTCGGCATGGAGGTGCGGCCGCCCGCCGACCAGATCGGCGGGCTCACGGCGCGCCTCAGCTTCGATCCCTATATCGTCGGCGACTTCGACAGGATCATGCAGGCGTGGCTGCCCTTCACCTTCGCCATGAACAGCGTCGCCCGCGCCATGGGCGTGCGCGACCTCTATCCCTTCATCCTGACCCCGGCGGTGATCGGCAAGCTCGGCTTCATCCACAATCTGCTGCAGGGGGCGGCGAGGGCGGGGTGACGCGGCCTTGACTCTTTAGAACAAAAAGAGAACAAGAACGATGCGACCGGAGCGAACCCATGCCGCCTCATACTCAGCCGATTGTTGACGACCATGGACTGGACGCGGCGGTCGACGAGGCCATTGCGGCCTGTGACGGCGACCTGCGAGCAGCGATCCGCGCGCTGATCGTCGCCAATGATTACCTGGAGAACGAGGTCGCCGAGCTGATGAAGGCGGTCTCCCACGCCTATGCCCGCGGGCGCTTCCACGCTTATTCCGGCTGACGAGCATCCGGTCCTCGCGAGGGCGCCGCCGCCGTGGCATGCATTGAGCCATGCCGGCCCCTGATGTCGATGAGGTTGCCTCCGGCTGATTTTGCTATAGGACGAGCATGTTATGCGCGGCCTGCCTAAAGCGGCCGGCGCAGCGGGAGCCCTCCCAAAGGTATCGCCTGACAACATGTTCAAGAAAATTCTGATCGCAAATCGTGGCGAGATCGCCTGCCGGGTGATCAAGACCGCGCGCCGCATGGGCATCGAGACCGTCGCGGTCTATTCCGAAGCCGACCGCGACGCGCTGCATGTCGAAATGGCCGATGAGGCCGTGCCGATCGGGCCGCCGGCCGCTGCCGAGAGCTATCTGTTGATCGACAAGATCGTCGAGGCCTGCCGTCAAACGGGGGCCGAGGCGGTGCATCCCGGCTACGGCTTCCTGTCCGAGCGCGAGGCGTTTCCGCGCGCGCTCGAGGCCGCCGGCATTGTGTTCATCGGTCCCAATCCCGGCGCCATCGCCGCGATGGGCGACAAGATCGAATCCAAGAAGGCCGCGGCGAAAGCCAACGTCTCGACCGTACCCGGCTTCCTCGGCGTGATCGAGGACGAGACGCACGCGGTGCGCATTGCGGACGAGATCGGCTATCCCGTGATGATCAAGGCCTCCGCGGGCGGCGGCGGCAAGGGCATGCGCATCGCCCACTCCAAAAACGAGGTCGCCGAAGGCTACACGCTCGCCAAGGCCGAGGCGAAATCCTCATTCGGCGACGACCGCGTCTTCATCGAGAAATTCATCGTCGATCCCCGGCACATCGAGATCCAGGTGCTCGGCGACAAGCATGGCAACGTGGTCTATCTCGGCGAGCGCGAATGCTCGATCCAGCGCC